>JBEBXB010000141.1:0-5975 GCA_040391885.1 Conexibacter woesei
CGCTGACCCCTTCATTACGAGTGAAGTGCTCTACCAACTGAGCTACGTCGGCGCCAGAGGGGCATTGTAGGAGTTGGGGGCGGGAGCCGGTTTGTCGGGTGGATCCGTCCGGCGGAGTTGGGAAAATTTCAAGCGTGTCGGGGACCGATGGGGACAGCGAAGGAGGGCCCGAGCGGAAGAGCCTGCCGTCGCTGGAACGGGGCAAGGACCTCTCGCGGATATTCGCCTTCACCGACGGGGTCTTCGCGATTGCGATCACCCTTCTCGTGCTGCAGATCGAGGTGCCGCAAAGTCTGACATCGGGTTCGGGATTCCTCGAGGAGCTCAGCGACGAAGCCCCGGACTTCTTCGCTTTCGCCCTCAGCTTCGCGGTGATCGGCTTCTACTGGATCGGCAGCCACCGGGCGATGCGCATGGTGCGGGAATACGACCGTGGGCTGATGCTGCTCACCCTGCTCTACCTGGCATTCATCGTGCTGCTGCCCTACTCGTCGCAGCTGCTTGGCGAGTACGGCTCCGACATCCCCCTGACCGTCGTCTTCTACATCCTCAACATCGCGCTGATAACCGTCGCGATGGCTCTCATGTTCCGCCACATGGCCGCCGCGAAGTTGGCCAAGCCGGAGTACCTGTGGGCGGTGGAGCTCGAAGAAAAGTCGCTTTGGTTCACGGCGGGATTCTTCGTCTTGACGATTCCGTTCGTGTGGGTCATCGGAGGCTGGACGCCGGTCCTCTGGCTGCTGCTCCGGTTCGATCCGTATCAGCGGAAACGCGACCGGATCCAAGCCGCCGGCGGCCCCGGCCGGTCGTGACCCAGTTCCCGCAGCCCTAGCTACCCAGCGAAACCGGGGAAAGGCAAGTGACGACACCGCGCCAGGAAAGCGAACCGCCCTGGCCGTCGATGTTGGCGTTGGTCACCGTGACCCACCACACGCGCGGAGTGAACTTGCCGGTCAACGGATTGTTCGGCGCCGAAGAGGAGACCAGCAGATTGATGTACTGGCTGAGCGCGCCACCGGCCACGGCCT
This sequence comes from Conexibacter woesei, assembly GCA_040391885.1. Lineage (GTDB taxonomy): Bacteria > Actinomycetota > Thermoleophilia > Solirubrobacterales > 70-9 > 67-14. The sequence goes on from JBEBXB010000141.1 coordinate 1,029, forward strand.
TCGACCCAGCGGGGCAACGGACGCCCACATAGGTGCCGCGGTTCTCCTCGGTGACGATCGCGTCGGTGGTGATCCGGGAGCGCATCATCACCGGCCTGGGGCGGGGCTTCTTCTTTTTCTTCTTCTTGGCCTTGGCGGGCCGCTTCGCGGACACCGACGACGACAGATCAATGCCGGCTCCGGCGACCTGCGCCTCGGTTGCCGGGACGGTCATCGAGATTCGGGGCGAGGCGGGTTCGGGGCCGCGGTTCAGCCCGTCGCCGATCACCGGTGCGGCGATCAACGTCGCACCGCCGCAGACCACGAGCAGGGCGAGCACGACCTTCCGTCCGCGCGCAGCAAGCGGGAATCGATCCCGCTTTCTTTCACCATCCATAGAGCCATTCTGTCAGGCGAACCGGCCGGGTCAACCCGGAACCTGTCCCGGGACGGTGTCTGCCAGGTCGGCAGCCCGCGCGAAGATCGCGTCGGTCATCGGCTCGGTCAGGCGACCGGTGAAGGTGTTGAGCTGGCTCGGATGGAAGCAGCCGAGCATGCTCCAGCGGCCCACCCGGGTGACGGCCCCGTGCCCGAACCGGGGCTTGGGGCGGGGAATGTCGCCACCCAGGGCGCGTATCGACCGGATGGCCGCATCCCAGGCGAAACCACCCAAGGCGACGAACAACGTGGCTTCCGTGAGCAGCTCCAGTTCCCTTTCGAACCATGGCAGGCAGTTGTCGCGCTCGGACGTCAACGGCTTGTTCCCAGGCGGCGCGCACTTGACTGCCGCGGTGACCCAGATGTCTCTCAGCTCAAGCCCGTCGTCGACGCTCGTGCTGGTCGGCTGGTTGGCGAAACCGGTGCGGTGAAGGGAGGCGAAGAGCCAGTCCCCGGACTGGTCCCCAGTGAACACCCGGCCGGTGCGATTCCCGCCGTTAGCCGCCGGTGCGAGTCCGACGATCACGATCCTCGCGGCCGGATCGCCGAACCCGGAGACCGGGCGCGCCCAGTACTCCTGGCCCCGGAACCGGCGGGGTGGATTGGCGGCGGCCTCGTCTCGCCACTCGTTCAACCGGGGGCAACGGCGGCAGTCGTGCACTGCCGCCGCCAGCTCACGAAACCGCGAGTCGGACGGCCGGTCACCCATGGGACGTACACTAGAGAGGAAGCGAATTGAGGAAAGGACCTCGAAGTGATCACGAAAACGGGACATAAGCTTCAGACAGGTGTCTGCTGATGCCCAATATCGGCATTATGGAGCTGCTGATCGTGCTGGTCGTCGCGGTTCTCATCCTCGGCCCCAAACGGATTCCCGCTGCGGCCAAGTCGGTCGGCCAGGGAGTTCGCAGCTTCCGCAGTTCACTCGGTGGGAAAGATGACGATTCAACCGAGCGGGAAACCGCGAAAATCGACGAGAAGACCAAGACCGGAGCCTGACGGCGCCGCGCGTCGGCGGACCTGAGGACGCTTGGTTCCGCTCAATCTGCCCAACGTTCTCACGCTGCTCCGCATCCTCGCGGTGCCGGTCGTCGTGGTCGCGCTGCTCGACGGCACCCCGAACGGTGACACCCTGGCGGCGATCGTCTTCGCGCTGGCCGCGCTGACCGATGGGCTGGACGGGTACTTCGCCCGGTCGCGGGATGCGATCACCACCTTCGGCAAGCTGATGGATCCGCTCGCCGACAAGTTGCTGATTACCGCCGCCCTCGTTTCCCTGGTTTCCCTCAATCGGCTCCCCGCCTGGGTCGCGATGGTGATCATCGCCCGCGAGTTCGCGATCACCGGGGTTCGATCGATCGCCGCGGAACGTGGGGTGGTCATCGCCGCGAGCTGGATGGGCAAGGTCAAGACCGTCCTGCAGATCGGCGCGGTCTTCGCCCTGATCACTTTCAACCCGGCGCCCGCCTGGGTCGACGGGTTGGTCTACGCGGCGGTCCTCGCCACCGTCGTCAGCGGGCTCGACTACGTCTTCGGTCTACGCAAGCGGCTCGAAGAACAGCGCGAACATGCGGAAAGGCGGGCCACCGAGAAGCGGGTCCGCGACCACGGGCCCGCCTGACGCTCGGGAAGAGGAGGGCCCGGGAGAGGCCCGCCCGACACCCCCGGCTCAGGCCGGGGCGCTCAACTCAGGCCGGGCGCTGCTCAAGCCACTCGCGCATCGTCACATGGTGCGCGGAATGGGCATCGCTCGACATCTCCTCGCGCAGATCCGCGATCAGCCCGTAGCGCTCCGCGACCACGTTGTGGCGGTGGATCGTCTCCAGGTTCTCCTGGCGAGCCATGACGAACGCGCCGTCGGAAAGGGTCGGGTACCTCTCGATCACCTGGCGGATCATCTCCCGCACGCAGTCCTCGACGAACCGCGGGTTGTCATGGGCCTTGACGACCACCGAGAGCTCGTCCGGCCGCTTCATCAACTCGAAGATCTCGGAGCTCATCGACCCTTCGACGAGACGAAGCAGGTCCCGGGCATCGACATCAGGGGAGGTGCCGTCGGCGCAGCCGATCCAGAGCGTGCCGACGCCGCGCTGATTGTGCGTCGCGATCGGGACCACGGAGATGATCTCGTCGATCTGGTCGGATGTGTATCCCCGATCGGCGAGCCGTCCGCGGGCGAGGTCGCTCACCATTTCCTGGGCGCAGGGGCAGGCGGTCATGCCTTGCGCCTGAACGCCGGTCACCGTCCGGGTACCGGCCTCGGAGGCGACGGCGGTGCCGAGCAGGGTGTAGATCTCCTGATTGTCGATCCCGGAGACGGGCGCCGGCATGTTCTCCGCGTAACGGGCCTTCACCGAGACCTCCGCCCGCACCCCGTGCTGCTTCTCCCGGATCAGTTCGGCGATCCGGGCGGCGAGTTGTTCGGCCCGCATCGCCCGGGTCGCGACCACGCCCTCGATCGCCTCCGAGACGTTCTCCTCGAACCGCGACATGTGGACCCCGGCCTGATCCGGAGCCAGATCGACGAAACACTCGAGCTCGGCGTGGTAGTGGCCGTCCGTGCCGATCGAGAGCACCTTCTCCACCCCGGTGACGCCGACCCGGGAAAGGCTCACCCGCGTCGCCGGCTCGGACGCCTGGACGTCGATTGCCGAAGGGGAAAGGGCGATATCTGGGTTCATCTCTGGTCGCTCCTGGTCGATTGGTGCCGCTCCGGATCTGGAAGCTGGCCAAAAGTCTCACCCGGGACTCTCTGTGTGATTCCCGGCGCAACGCACAGGGTAATGCGCCGGACGCGTCGGCAGGCTCTGTGATCGAACGGCAACCGTTTCGGCGTGCGTCGCGAACAAAAATCGAGGGGCGGGAACAAGCGGTCCGTATAATTCCGCAACTGCGGCTGCATAATTTGGTTTCATCAGAGGAAGCAGGCAACGGGGGTCAAGGTGGAGTTGGAGAGCGAAGAACTTAAGGGACTCGTTTCCTCCGGACGTGAGCGCGGTTTCCTCACATTCGATGCGGTTGCGGAAGCGGTGTCTGACTTGGACCTGACGCGCGACCAGGTCGAGGAGCTGAACACCCACCTGAACGAGCAGGGGATCGACTTGCTCAGCCAGGAGGAGGCTGAACTGCGTGGCGACAGCAACGAAACGGTCGTCAACGACCCCGTCGCGGTGGACGTCGACGAGCCGGACGAGGCGGAAGCCACCCCGGCCATCACCGACACCCAGGTCGCACCGACCGAATCCCAGGCCGACGTCACCCTGGACTCGCTGCGTCTGTATCTCCGTTCGATCGGCCAGGTCGAGCTGCTCAACGCGGCCCAGGAAGTCGAACTGGCCAAACGGATCGAGCGGGGAGACATGGACGCGAAACGACAGATGGTCGAAGCCAACCTGCGCCTCGTCGTCTCGATCGCGAAGAGCTACCTCGGTCGCGGCCTCAGCTTTCTCGATCTGATCCAGGAAGGGTCGCTCGGACTGATTCGGGCGGTGGAGAAGTTCGACTACCGACGCGGGTACAAGTTCTCGACCTACGCGACTTGGTGGATTCGGCAGGCAGTCACTCGCGCGGTCGCCGACAAGTCGCGCTCGATCCGGATCCCGGTCCACATGGTGGAGAAGCTCAACCGGGTCCATTTCGTCGAGCGCCAGCTGGTCCAGGATCTGGGCCGCGAGCCGGAGCCGGAGGAGATCGCCAAAGAGCTCGGTTGGTCGCTCCAGGACGTGCGGGATGTGTGGCGGGTGTCCCAGACCCCGATCTCCCTGGAGAAGCCTGTTGGCGAGGGCGAGGAGACGGAGCTGGTCGATCTCGTCCGGGACGAGAACTCGATGGAGCCCTTCGACGAGGCCTCCCTGAACATGCGTTCCGAAGGGGTGCGGCGGGTGCTGGACGGGCTGCCGCAGCGGGAGCGCGACGTGCTGGTCATGCGGTACGGCCTCGGTGGCCTCAGCCCCCGCACGTTGGAAGAGTGCGGGGAGGCGTTCGGCGTCACCCGCGAACGGGTCCGTCAGATCGAGACCTCGACCCTGCGCAAGATCAAGTCCTTGCCCGAGGCCCAGGGCCTCCGCGAAGCCGGCTGATCGCACTGGGCGAAAAGCCGGCCGTCGAAAGCGATGGCGGAGGTAGGATTCGAACCTACGTAGGCTGAGCCAACCGGTTTACAGCCGGTCTCCTTTAACCACTCGGACACTCCGCCAGCTGATGGCGCAGTTTATTGAAAGGGATCGGGAAAGGAATCCGGGCTGGATCGGGACCGCTTGCGGCGCGAGGGATACTGTCCGGGAATGAGCCGCACCCGAGGTTTCGCCTCAGACAATTCCTCCGGAGCCCACCCGGAGATCATGGCCGCTCTGGTGGCCGCCAACGCCGGACACGCGAGCGCCTACGGGGCGGATCCGGAGACCGCCCGGCTCGCGGAGCTGGCCCGTGCCGAGTTCGGTCCGGAGGCGACGATCTTCCCGATGTTGAACGGCACGGGCGCCAACGTCGCCGCGATCCGGGCGATCGCCCGACCCCACCAGGCCGTGATCT
>JBEBXB010000142.1:0-5968 GCA_040391885.1 Conexibacter woesei
TGATCGCCTCGGGGGTGGCGAACTGGGCCGCCATCACGAGGTCGCCCTCGTTCTCGCGATCTTCGTCATCGGTGACGATGATCATCCGTCCGCGCCGGATTTCTTCCAGCGCTTCTTCAATAGTCGCGAAAGGCCCGTCCTCGGTGCTCACGTTCACGGGATCAACCTCACTGCCAGCCATCATTTGCTCCGCTCGTTCTCTGTCGGGTTGCGCGGGGGTGCCGCCACTTCGGCATATGGTGACACCATTCGCTCCACGTACTTTGCGATCACGTCACACTCGACGTTGACCGGCTGCCCTACGGACAGACTGCCTAGGTTGGTTCGTTCGCGTGTCTCCGGGATCAAGGAGACCTCGGCGGCACCGGGGGAACTATCCGACACGGTCAGGCTGACGCCCTCGATCGTGATCGATCCCTGCGGGACCACGTAACGGGAAAGCCCGTCCGGGACGGTGACGGTGAGTCGAACCGCGAAGCCGTCGTCGACCTGCGAGACGACCTCGCCGACACCGTCCACATGTCCCTGGACGATGTGCCCACCGAGCCTCTGGTCGGCCCGCAGCGCGAGCTCCAGGTTGACCGGGGAGCCGGGCTCCAGCGAGCCCAGAGAGGTCAGCTTCAAGGTCTGATTCATCGCGTCGGCGTCGAACCAGTCCGGTCCGGCGGCGGTGGCGGTGAGGCAGCAGCCGTTGACCGCGATCGAGTCGCCCAGGGCGATCTCGTCCGCCAAGGACGTCGTCAGGCGGATGCGGGCACCTTCGTCCCCGCTCGAGATCGACTCGACCTTGCCGAGATCGGCGATCAGTCCGGAAAACATCCGCTCACCATTCCTTGATCCGTGCGCTCATGCGCACATCTTGCCCGACCCGGCTCACGCGCAGGTCCGGGACCCGGATCGCGTCGGCGATCAGCTCCGGCCCATCCCCGTCCACCGCCATCCTGCCGCCGCCCAGAATCATCGGTGCGGTGAAGATCTCCAGCCGGTCGACCTCACCTGCCGTCAGGGCGACTCCTGCCAAGGTCGGGCCGCCCTCTAGCAGCACGGAGGAGATGCGCAGAGCCCCGAGCGCGATCAGCGCCTCATTCAACCTTTCGGCGGGCGGAGCGTCCGCGGTGCGGATGACGGTCGCCCCGGCATCCCCGAGCGCCGCCAGCTTCTCCCGGTCCCCCTCCGGTCCGGAGACGATCACGACGGGGGCTGTCTCCACGTCGTCGAAAAGCGCCGCCCCCGGGGTCAGGACCGGGGCGGTGTCGAAGATGACCCTGGTCGGCTGCCGGTACTCGCGAGGGTTCGCGTCCGCCCCCTCGCCCTCCGTCGCCGGTTCCGGGAAACGGACGGTCAGCCGCGGATCGTCGGCGACGGCGGTGCCGGACCCGACCGCGACGGCGTCCATCTCGGCCCGGAGCCTGTGAACCAGCTCGCGTGATTCGGGGCCGGTGATCCAACGCGAATCACCGGTGTGGGTCGCAACCCGCCCGTCCAGGGTCATGGCGAGCTTCAGGGTGATCAGCGGCTTGCCCGTCAAGGCCCGCTTGCGGAAGTCCTGGACCAGCTCGCGGCAGCGCGCCGCCGGCCCGTCTGTTGCCGAAGAGACCTCGACCCCGGCGTCGGCCAGTCGCCGCGGCCCGATGCCCGCGGTCTTCTCCGTCGGGTCCTCACAGCCGATCACGACCGCGTCGACACCCGCTTCGATCAGGGCGTCCGCGCAGGGAGGCTGGCTTCCGTGGTGGGCGCAGGGCTCGAGCGTGACGTATGCGGTCGAGCCGCGGGGGTCGTTTCCGCGGCGGGCGGCATCGGCGAGGGCCTCGCGTTCGGCGTGCAGCTCGCCATGCCGGCGGTGCCATCCCTCACCGATGATCTCGCCCTCTTTCACCAGCACCGCGCCGACCATCGGATTGGGGCTGGTCAGGCCACGGCCGCGTCCGGCCAGCTGGATTGCCCTGTCCCAGAAGGCGGAGGCGGCGGCGGATCGATCGGCAGTCATGGGAGAATCTTGACGACTGATGAAGGTAATCATCCAGATCCCCTGCCTGAACGAGGAGGAAACCCTCCCCGCGACCCTGGCCGACCTGCCCACCGAGATCGATGGCGTCGACCGGATCGAGACCCTGATCATCGATGACGGGTCGACCGATCGAACCGTGGAAGTCGCGATCGCATGTGGGGTTGACCACATCGTGAAGCTACCCAACAACCGGGGTCTGGCGACCGGTTTCCAGGCTGGCCTCGACGCCTGCCTGAAGCTCGGCGCGGACATCATCGTCAACACCGACGCCGACAACCAGTACTCCGGTCACGACATCCCGAAACTGATCCGGCCGGTGTTGGCGGGAGATGCCGAGATGGTCGTCGGCGATCGCGACGTGGCCGCGATCGACCATTTCTCCCCTTCCAAGAAGATGCTCCAGAAGTTCGGCAGCTGGGTGGTGCGCCAGCTTTCCGACACCGAGATCACCGATGCCACCTCGGGCTTCCGGGCCTACGGACGGGAAGCCGCGCTCCAGTTGCTGGTCGTCGACAACTTCACCTACACCCTCGAGAGCCTGATCCAGGCCGGGAAGGGACGGGTCGCGGTCGGCGAGGTCCCGATCGGCACCAACGACAAGCTGCGGGAGTCGAGGCTGTTCGGATCGACCTCGGCGTACGTGCGCCGCAACGCGGTGGCGATCATGCGGATCTACACCCGATACGAGCCGCTGAAGGTCTTCGCGACCCTCGCCGCCATCGCCGGGTTCCTGGCGCTGCTCGCGTGGATGCCGTTCCTCGTCGACTGGATCTTCAACGGCGATCGCTCCGGCCACATCCAGTCCCTGCTGCTCGGGGCCGTGCTCTTCATCGTCGCCATCCAGCTTTTCGCGCTCGGCGTGATCGGGGATGTGCTGGCCGGGCAACGAGTCATGACCCAGCGTGTCTTCGAACGGGTCCGGCGGATCGAACTGCAGCTCGGGGTCGAGCCGACCCATCACCTCGATCCGGGAACCCCGGACACCGAGCCCGCCGACCTGCCCGCCCCGCTCGGCCGGGACTGACCCCTTGAGTTCGAAGGTCGAGAACACCCCGGGGGTCCCCGCGGGCCCCGACCAGGCCGCGGACTCGACCCGTGACTACGGCCGCACCGCCGGCTTCCTCACGATCGGGGTCGGACTCACCGGCCTGCTCACCTACGCCTTCTTCTTCATCGCCGCCCACAGCCTCGGCAAGGAGGACTACGGGGAGATCACGGTGCTGTGGTCGGCGGTCTTCATCACCGTGTCGACCCTGTACCGGCCGATCGACCAGCTGCTCTCCCGCCACATCTCCGAGCACGTCGAACGGGGCGAGGCCGACACCGCCCCGGTCCGCGTCGCCGCCAAGATCCAGGCGGCGCTGGCCCTCCTGTTCGCGATCGTCGCCCTCGCGCTGAAGGGCCCGCTGGAGAACGGGCTGCTCGGCGGCAACACCACTCTCTACTGGGTGTTCTTCAGCTCGGTCCTCTTCTATGCCGCCAGCTACTACGCCCGGGGCTATCTGGCCGGACACCAGCAGTTCGGCCTCTTCACGACGCTGATCCTGTCCGAATCGCTGTTCCGCACCCTTTTCGCGGCCCTGGTGGCGGTCGGGTTGCTCTCCGGCCAGTCGATGGTGGCGATGGGCATCGTCGCCGCGCCGCTGCTCAGCCTGATCGTGGTTCCGCCCGCGATCGCCAAGAGACGGCGGCGGGAGGCGGAGGAAGCGCTCGCCGTCCGCCAGGAGACCGCCCGAAAATCGGGATCTGAGGTGGCTCCCCTCGCAACCGACGAAGAGTTCTCGATGGCCAACGGGGCCGGGTTCGTCGGCTCCGTCTTCCTGATCATGTTCTCCGAACAGGTCTTCCTCAACGCCGGGCCGCTGGTGGTGAAGTCGATCGAGGGAGTCGCCGCCGCCGGGTTCATCTTCAACGTGTTGATGATCGCCCGGGCACCGCTCCAGCTGTTCCAGGCGGTCTCGACCTCGATCCTGCCCCACCTGACCTCGCTCCACCACAGCTCCGACCCGGATTCGAACCATCAGTTCCATCGCTCCGTACGGATGGTGCTGCTGGGCCTGCTCGCCTTCACCGCGGTCTCCGCGCTGGCGATGGTGATCGCCGGCCCGAAGATGATGCAGCTCGCCTTCTCGGACAAGTTCACGTATGACCGGCTCGACCTGCTGATCGTGACCGCGGGCATGGGCCTCTACCTGGCGGCTGTGACGGTCAACCAGGCCTGCCTCGCCCAGGGTCAGGCCCGTCGCGCCTCTGCCCGCTGGATCTCCTGTGCGGTCTTCTTCATCGCTTGGACGCTGATCCCGTTGATCGCGGACGGCAACCTCCGGGTGGAGATCGGCTTCACCTTGACCGCCCTCGTGCTCTTCGGGTCGCTTGTCTGGATCTACCGCCGCCCGCGCGGGATCGAAGCGGACGTCCCGCTGGAGGGCTCCAGCGAAGACATCGAGACCCGGCTCGCCGGATACGAAGAAGGAAACCTCTAGGGGCTGCCGGCGGACGGCCGGCTCGATCCGCCGGCCGGGTCGTGACTCAGCCGGCGCCGGCTTCGGCGGCGGCGGTGATGTCGTGGAAAGCCTGGGCGGGATCTTCGGCGCCGAAGACGGCGGATCCGGCGACCAGGAGCGAGGCGCCAGCGGCCGACATCGTGCCGGCGGTTCCGGCGCCGATGCCGCCATCGACCTCGATCAGGGTTTCATCCCCGATCAGGGCGCGAAGGCGCTTGACCTTGTCCGGCGAGGTCGGGATGAAGGGCTGACCGCCCCAGCCGGGGTTGACCGTCATCGCCAGGATCATGTCGGCGACGCCGTTCAGCTCCGATACCGCCTCCACCGGCGTGCCGGGATTGATCGCGACCCCGGCCAGGCAGCCGAGCTCACGGATCGCCCCGCAGGCCCGGTGCGTGTGCGGGGTCGCTTCGTCGTGGAAGGTGATCGCGTCGGCACCAGCCCGCGCGAACTCATCGAACTGACGGTCGGGGTTGTCGATCATCAGGTGGACATCCACCACGCCGCCGGCAGCGTGGACTTGGTCGGCAATCGAGGAGAGGACCAGCGGACCGATCGTGATCGGCGGGACGAAGCTGCCGTCCATCACGTCGAAGTGGATCACCCGGGCCCCGGCGTCGATGACCTCGTCGATCGCCGAGCCCAGTCGGGCGAAATCGGCGGACAGGATGGAAGGGGCGATGCGGATGCCCGTGAACGGTTCCGGGATCGCGCGGGCAGCAGTGTTTGTGTCGGTGCTCATCGGTATTCGGTCTCCGCGCTCAGATCGGTCTCAACATGGATCCGCCACAGCTCTGGCAGGTCATGTCCTCGGTGCTGCTCATTCTGGCGATTGTCTGGTGTTCGCCGCAGTCCGGACATTGCGACACCAGCTCGAAGCGCGAAAGGCAGAAGACGCACCGGAACCGTCCCGGAAGCTGAGTCGGGCGGAGCCATGGCTCACCGCAGCCTGGGCATGGAGGCCTCTTCTCGACCGGCGTCGGCGACTTGTCGGGCTCGGGCCCCATTGGTTGATTATCCCTGACCAGCCGGCCGAATCAACCGGGAGATGAAAAAACCCGTGGTTCGATCGCGGTCGGGCATCAACTGAAGGCAGCGCGGATCGTGCGGATCGGTCAGCCCGGGAGCGCGGGCACCGAGGTCCTCCACCTCCAGGCCGTGCCGTTCGGCCAGGGCCGCCACCTGGTCCGAGTTCTCGCGGATCGAGACGGTGCACGTCGAGTAGACGAGGCTGCCGCCCGGGGCGAGGAACTCGACGGCCCGGTCGAGGATCTCCGACTGGAGCTTCGCCACCCGTTCGATCAGAGCTGGCGATTTCCGCCAGCGGGCATCCGGCCGGGAGGCCAGCGCGCCCAGGTCCGAGCAGGGTGCGTCGACCAGGATCCGCTGGAAGCCGGCGAGGATCTCCCCGTCGCGGGCGTCGGCTTCGATCACGAGACCGTTGTGGAAGCCGAGC
>JBEBXB010000143.1:0-5946 GCA_040391885.1 Conexibacter woesei
ACTCCGTATACGCGGCTGAGGCTCTGGTCGCGCGGGATCCTCTCAGCCAACGCGCATCACGGTTCTGCGTCTACTCGGCGCGACCCCAGGCCCAGTGAAGCGAGATCACGAGCTCATCGTCCCCCGCCGAAAGCACGTCGAACGTGACCGGCATCGCCCCCTTCATCTCTTCGATGAGATCGCCCTCAGGGTCGATCTCGAGGGCGAACCGGGCTTCGTCGCCGGTCCGCTTGACGGCCACCACCCGGCGGACGGACTCCAGCCCCCGCAGGCTCGTCTCCGCGACGGCCGCCATCGCCAGCTCGGGGAGAGGAGCGACCACAAGGGAGATCTCCCTGGCCCCCGGATCATCCGTCACCGTGCTTTCTCGGCGCCCGACGGATGTCGATAGGGGTGGCGTCGGAGTCATCGACTCGACCGCCCTGGTCAGACCGGAAACCTTCTCAACGAGTGCCTGGACCTCCCGCCCGAGTGTCGCCACCGTGACCCGGAGGCTTTCGATCTCCCCCGGGTCGAGGGCAGGCATCTCTTCCTGCGCGTCTTCCATCTGACCCATTCTAGTGGGCCGCTTGATCAGGGAGAGTAGATCTGGGCGGAGACGACGCACCAGTTCCGCGAAGCCACCGGATCGTTCGTCTTCCAGCGGGACGAAACGAGAATCCGTTCGCCCGTGTTGAGCTGGACGAACAGCATGCCGTTGTTGGGCAGGCGCATGATCAGCGGACCGTCGGCCTGGCTCACCGCAAAGTCATCGGAGCCTTCCCGGGTGATCACTCGGCCGCCGACGGGACTGTCGATCGTAAGGCGCCTGGTTCCCGTGGGGCCGGCCTTGCAGACCGCCTTGACCTCGCCCAGGCCGGGGAAGTCGTAAGAGCTTTCGGTATTGGCGTCGGTCGCGTTCGACTCGCCGCGCCACACGATCTGGACGGAACGGGCCAGCGGCTTCTCCTCGAGGTCGGTGCCCGTGCGGAAGGTCGCTTCGACGTGGCATCGAGCCTTCTTCGGGTTGCTGAAGTCCCAGCTCCAGTCGAGGTCGTAGGTCGTCGGCTGCGCAAGGGCGACACCCCCGGGGCCGAGGATCGGGCCGCGGTCGGAGATGATCCCCTGGAAGGAGCCGGTGGACCACTTCTCGGTGGGGCCGAACTTGTTGAAGCCTTCGCGGAAGTCGGGGCCGGTGCCCTCGGTGAACTTCGCCTCACGGAGCGACTTCTCGCTCCAGGTGCCCCAGTTCTTGTAGCTCCAGGTCATCATCGCGACTTCTCGCCCACCGTTCGACGGGTAGAACCGGATCCACTGCTGATCGGGGCTGCAGACGATCTCGCCATAGCCGATTCCGGGGGCGATGAATCCCGCCGTCTGCCGGCCGGCCGGCTTGCCGCCGTACCAGTCGACCGCGACCTTCTGAACCATCTCGCCGGTGGTCTCGACCGGTGCCGCTTTGCCGCCCCCGGCCACGAACCGGTACTTCTGGACGGACTGCCGCCACTGCCCGGTGGAGGCTTCCTGGCCGTTCATCTTGATCCGGTACTGCCCCGGGCTGAGCTTGCCGGAGATCGGCAGCTCGGCGATCACCTGGTTCCCGCCGAGGCCGGCGACCACCTGTTCGGCAACCGTCGCACCGCGGGCGTTGACGAGCGTGACCCGCACCCGCCCGACCTGGATCCGGCGCAGGGGCCGCAGCGCGAACCTGACGACGCCGACGTTGTCGTTCACGCGGGTGCTGAAGGGCAGGGCCCGAACCGGCAGGCTCGGTGCCTTGAATCCCCAGGCCCGGGACTTCGTCCGGCGCACCTTGCATCCAGCCTTGCGGGCGGTCACGGAAACCTTGTACTTGCCGCGGGCCATGCGGTTGACGACCTTCAGACGGATGACCGTCGTCCGTCCCGAAGCCATCCGACCGGTGATCCGGCCCTTCGCGAAGACCTTGCCGCCCCGTCGGACCTTGACCTGCGCGGCGTGAACGGTTCCCCGCTTGTTCACGTAGACCCAGGCGTGGCCGTTCTCGAGCATGGCGGTCGGGTCGTGCGAGCTCAACTTCACCGACAGCGGCAGCTTGCCGCACTTCTTCGGCTTAGCGGACGCGGGCGTCGCGGCAACGGCAAGCAGCCCGACGGCGGCGAGCATCACAAGGATGGATCTGAGAAATTGGCGAGACACTGGGTTCATTGTCACTTACAGCCCTAAACCCGGAATCAAGACGAAGTAGCGCCTCCCCAAGCGTCTCCGGCCGCAACCGCGGCTAACTCCGGGCGTCAGTTGCCCTCGGCGACATCGGTGCCCGACGTCCCGTAGAAGATCACGTCCGGCTCGCTGCTGCCGTCGAGCCATGACTTTTCCGTGTCACGAACCTCGTCCGGCAACGGGACCAGAGCCGCATCCTCGGCGAGCTGCTGCGACCGCCCCAGGCTGTCGGTCAGGAAGTCGTTGATGTCCGAGTCCTTCATGTTGCGGTAGTTGACGGTGAGCAGCAGCTGCCGCGACAACGGGTAGGTCGCGTTGGTGACCGTGGCCTGCGACGGGAAGATGCATTCCGGCTCGTTGAAGTTGTTCGACGCGCTGATCTCCATCGGGCGGAGCTGCTCCTCGAATGCCTCGTAGTAGGAGAAGCGGAACAGCCCCAGGGTGCCCCTGACGTTCTCGATCCGACGCAGGGCGGCGCGGTTGTTCGCGATGAACCGCTTGGCGCCCGGAATCGATTTCTTCAGCTCCCGGAGGTTCTTCTGTGCTTCCCGGAGCAGCCTCTGATCCCGAGCCTGCGCCGCTTCGCTCCGCTCGTCGCGGATGCCCTTCTCGACCTCGGCCTTTGCGTCCCTCACTGCCTGGCGGTTCTCCGCCAGGGAGGAGATGATCTCGTCGTAGATCTTGCGGGAACGGTCGTACTCCTCGGCCGCGTAGTAGTCGCGATTGCTGCCGACCACGGCGCGGCGGACCCCGGCATCGGTCGGGAATGCCTGGTAGTCGGAGCGCACCGAGAGCAGCGTCGGCTCGGTGTCACCGAGGACGTACTGCCCGAAGAACCCGAACACGTTCGAATCCTCGTTGGGACCGGCGACTTTCATCCGTGGCGCCGAGGTGTCACCGGAGAGGTTGTGACCGTAGCCGACCTGGGTCCAGCTGTTGATCGAAGATCCGGCCCGGAAGATGTTGTAGACCTCGTCGAATGCGAGGCAGTCGACACCGACATCTGTCTCGTTCTTGATCGCGAGGATCGCCGCGTCCGAAGCCACCTGGAACTGGACGGGCTGGATGCCCCGGGAGACGCACTGCTGATATTCGGAAGGTGAGATCGGACGAGCCGAATCGACGATGTCGACCGAACCGGCGCAGAACTGGCGGAAGGCTGTCTGCTCGTTCCCGCCCTCCATCACGAAATCGACCGCGCGACCGGACCGGTTGAACGACGCGACCAGCCGCTGGGTCAGGGAGCCCTGTGCCTTGCCGGCGATCCGGATGGTCCCTTCCTGACGAGGGGTCGGCTTCGCCTTCGGTCGATTGCTCTGCTTTGCCGTCTCCTGGTACTTGGCCCCCGTACCGGACGTGCCGGCCGAATTCGGGGCGTCGTCCGGATTGACACCGCATCCGGCGGCGAAGAGAGTTGCGCCGGCAAGGGCGGCCAAGGCCATCCCCCGTCCGATCATCGTCGGTCGCAGATTCACGATCCCTCCCCTGCTTCTTCGCTCGAGCTGCCGGACTGCGCGGCGGTGTCACCGTCGCCCGTCTCGGGGCCCTCCAGGTCGACCTGGCTCAGCGGCGGGTCCTTGTAGATCTTCGGCAGCTCGATCACCTCGAAGTCGTCGAGAGTGAGCCAGCTGAGCTCGCTGCCCCGGATCGCCCGCCGCGAAGTGCCCTTCGGGGCGTACAGGGTCGGAACCACGGCGCGATCGACGACGATCGCCCCGTACTCGCGCAGGGCGACCAGGATCGCCTCGGCGAAGACCTTGCGGTCACCCTTGAGGTTGCGGTCCCTGCTTTCCGCGGTCACGTTGGAGCGAAGTCGGATGCGCGCCCCGGCAGGGAGAGCCTTCGGGCTTCCGACACCATCGGTCACCGAGGCGGGTTGGACGAAGTTGCGCCGGGCCAGCCCGGGCACCGAGATCGCCAGGGCGTGGTTGATCTTGCCGTCGGCGGCTTCGGCGGGGCTGATCACGCCGGCGAATAGCGGGAGGCCCGAGCCGCGGGCGCCGACGGCGCGCTCAGGGTCCACTTCGACGGGCTTGCTGAAGCCGGGCCCGTCGAGGGTCCAGGCCTTGGCGTACTGGAAGGAGATCGTGTCGTCGGTCTGACGCCGGGCGCGCCAGAAGTCGTAGCCGAGGCCCTTTGAGCGGTCGATCACGCTGAGCCAACCGTCGTACCGGGGATCCGGTGTGGTGTTGGGCGGGATGGCGATGCTCCCCGGCACCTTCGGGTCGGCCGAGCCGCATTTGGACTGACGGCACACGAACTTGGTCACATCGGCGCCGTCACCGCCCGCTTCGACGATCAGTGGCGCCCAGGCCTCGGTGTTGACGAAGAGCCCCTCGGTCACTCGACGGACGATCGTCTTCAGGCCCTGCTGCCCGGGCACCTCGCGAACGGCCCGGCGTTGCATCGCCAGGTCCAGCATCCGGGCCGAGTTCCGCGCGATCGGAAGCTCGTTCACTTCGGTGTTCCAGGGGCTGTTCGGCGCGAAGAAGCGTCCACCCGCGACCGGATCGGACGTCGCGGTCACCGCTTTGCCGGTGCCGGGCTCCGTTTCGCCGGTGGTGGCTGATGCGGTGTCGTCCTTGCTCTTCTTCTCCGTCTTGCTCTTCTGCTCGGAGGAGCTCTTCTTGTCGTCCGAATCGTCGGATCCGCAGGCGACCGCCAACGACCCGAGCAGGGCGACGAGAAGCAACGCGACGAGGCGCTTCGGCCAGGTGAATCCGATGCTCACTACTCACCCTCCAGTGCCGGTGCCGATGATGTTCCAGGCGAGGCGCCGGTGCCCGCACCTGGTGAAGTTGCTGTGGATCCGCCGGTGGTGCCGGTACCGCCCGGGCTCGGCGAAACCGGGGTCACCGTGTTGCCTGACTCCGGTGCCATCGGACGGCGCGGGGTGACGGGACGCGGAGTACTCTGCGGGCCAGCTCCGGTGCCGTCCTGACGCGGCTGCGCGGGCCGGGTCTCCGATACCTCGACCAGCACGTAGCGATTGGTGCGGTAGATCGGGGTCATGCCGGTTTCGCCGCCCTCGATCGACTGCGGGAATGCCTTGCGGAGCTGATCGCCCGCCCGACCCGTGGATACGAGCATGTACTGAACCCGGCCGAAGGGGTTGTCCCGGACCGACTCCCACATTTCCTCTCCGCGGTCAGCACGATCGAGGAAGATCTGTGGCCGGCCGGAGGTGATCATCACGCCGTAGCTGAAGTTTTCGTCCACGAGGACCGAGTCCTTCGCCTGAGGCAGCTCCTCGTTGATGTAACGAGCCATCGCCAGCTCCGGATCGAGGCCGACGGTGTAGCCACCGACGGACCGCGTGCCTTCCTGGCTCTGTCGGGTGTCCACGTAGCGCGTGAAAGCCTGGGCCTGATTCTGGAACCGGTAATCCTGCATCGCCATCCACCCGAGCGGAAGCGCCGCGATCAGACCGACGCCCATGACGATCGCGACGATGCCTCGCCATGACTCCTCCGCCTGGTAGGCGTATGCGGCACCGGCGGTCGCGAGCAAAGCCAGGGGCAGCCCGGTCGAAAGGTCCACGAGATCGGCTTGATCGGCGGCCAGGGCCCGGATCACCGGGACCAGCACCGCCGAGACCAAGATCGCAACCAGGCCGAAGGAAAGCGAATCCCGCTTCAAAGCGCCAACTGCGATCAGCAGGATCAAGGTCGCGAAGCCGAGCGGGGCGATCCCGAGGATCACTTGGAACAGATCGCTGAGCGATCCCATCGGGCTGGCGGTGACGGCCTGGAGCACCCCGGTCGT
>JBEBXB010000144.1:0-5850 GCA_040391885.1 Conexibacter woesei
CGGATCGGCTCACTCTCCCTTGAGTCGGTCCGCCCACCGACATTTTTTATGGCTTGATAGCTGGCTTCCTGGGGTGTATTCATCTCGCCGTCGACCGGCTGCAGACACGATCACCTGTCAGTACGTGGCCGTTTCCCGCGCCGCGAAAGTGGCTCGCCAGGGCACGGTACGACGGTGTTCAAAAGTCGGGGAGCGAGAGCTGGAACGCGTTGGTCGAGCTCTCGGCGAACGGAATCTCGCCGGCCTCTTCCTGATGCTTCTCACCCCTTGCAAGGAGCCTCAGCGTGAGTACGGTGATGCCCAGCACGGCCGCCGTGGCCAACGTGATCTGGACGGAGAGCACGCCCTCCCGTGACCAGTACACGTCACGCATGTCGAGCAGCAGGGCGGCTTCGTCGAAGGTGAGTCCGGCGCCCGCGCCCATCACCACGGCGATCCGCTGGTCGGAGCGCTCGCCGTGAAGCAGCAGCGACGCCACCCCGGCACCGAAACCGATCAGGATCCCGGGCACGAAATGGTGGATGTGCCGGCCGCCGATCTTGACGTTGCGGAACGGTCCCCAGTTCTCCCGGATGGCCCAGGTGGTCAAGCGCACCGTCGCGAAGCTTCCGAGGAAGCCGGCAAGCAGGTTGAACAGCAGAGTTTCCCGAGGGGGTGTCGCCGTGTATCCCTCCACCGCGACCCCGATGGTGTCGGCGGCCGCCGCCGGAGCCGAGTCCAGCAAGCCGTCCGTCTCCGGTGAGTGGGCGCGTCGATTGAGCAGCTTGGTGAACTGGGCCGTCACCACCAGGCCCGCGATGACCACGGTTCCGAGTGCCAGCCCCCCGGTGGCCACGTCGGAACGGATGTGCGCCCAGTGGGAGTGAGGCGGTCGCCTTCCGGGTAGTCGAGGCAGACGCGGCACCGGTTCCTAGAGCAGGGTCAGATCCGGTCGCTTGCCGAGATCCCGGGTCACGCCGCGCAGATCGAGCACGTGGTCGCTCTTCTCGACCACCTCGGCCCAGTCGACTCCGGGATGCGCCGTGACGATCACCGTCAACTGCGAGCCATCCAGGGCCGAGTCGAGATCGTCCACGCTCCGCAGCCCGTAGGCGGGAAGCTCCGGCACGTGTGCGTCGTGATAGCTCAGGTCGGCGCCGAGCTCGGCCAAAAGCCCGATGATCCTGAGCGCCGGAGATTCCCGGGTGTCTCCGACCCCTCCCTTGTAGCTCACCCCCATCACCAGGATCCGGCTGCCGTTCACGGGCAGGCCGTTGGCGTTCAGGACCCGTTCGATCCGGTTCACGCAGAAGAGCGGCTGGGACTGGTTGATCTTTCCCGCCAACTCGATGAACTCCGGATAAAAGCCATGTTCGCGGGCTTTGAAGGCCAGGTAGAACGGGTCGACCGGCAGGCAGTGCCCGCCCATTCCGGGGCCCGGTTCGAACCGCATGAACCCGAACGGCTTGGTCGAGGCGGCGTCGACCACCTCCCAGATGTCCACGCCGAGCCGGTCACAGAGCTGCGCCAGCTCGTTGACGAGCGCGATGTTCACCGAGCGGAAGATGTTCTCGAGGAGCTTCGAGAGCTCGGCCGCCTCCGGGCCGCTCAGGGAAACCACCGTGTCGCAGATCTCGCCGTAGAGCGCGCTGGCCCGCTCGGTGCAAGCGGGGGTCAGGCCACCAACCAGCTTGGGGGTGGTCCGCACGGTGAAGTCGGTCCGGCCGGGATCGATTCGCTCCGGGGAGAAGGCCAGGTGGAAGTCCTTGCCGGCGATCCGGGAGTCGCCTTCCAGGGCCGGCTTCATCAGATCCCGGGTGGTTCCCGGGTAGGTGGTGGACTCGAGGACGACGAGTTGCCCCGGCTCCAGCACTTCGGCCAGGGCGGCGGCGGCGCTCTCTAGGTAGCTCAGATCCGGCTCGCGGGAGCCGGTGAGCGGCGTCGGCACACAGACGATCACAGCCTCGCACTGCCTCAAGTCCTCATGATCGGTGGTAGCCCGGATCGGCGGGTCGAAAGACGCCAACGCCGAAGACGGGACGTCCTCGATGTAGCTGTCGCCACGGTTGATCGAGTCGACCTTGGACGGGTCTGCATCGAGGCCGATCACCTGGCGGCCGACCTCGGCGAACGCCACCGCCAACGGCAGGCCGACGTATCCCAGTCCGACGACGCCGACTGTTCCCATGCGGTTCTGGCCTGACGGCTTGGCGGACGGATTCACGCCGGTCAGTCTAGGCGCTGGCCGGCCCCGAACGGGAAACATCGGTCTGTTCCGGGTGAAACCACCCCTCCGGCTCACACGGCATCCCCCTTCGGAGGTAGGATTCGGACGATGCAAGAGGACAGCCGACAGGAGGAGCTCGATCCATTCGGGACGGGCAAGCTCCCCAGTGGCAGGCACGGATTGCCGCGTGACGTCGTGGTGCGCTCCCAACGCGAACGGATGGTCGAGGCGATGATCACCGTGGTCGCCAACAAGGGCTATGCCGACACCACCGTCGCCGACATCATCTCCGCCGCCGGAGTGTCCCGCGCAACCTTCTACGAACAGTTCGCCGACAAGGAGGACTGCTTCATCGCCGCCTACGGCACCGTGATGGAGCGGATGCTCAACTACGTCGCCGAGGGCTTCGGGCAGCACCGCTCCGGTGACTGGGTCGTGCGGATCCGCGGAGCGATCGGCTCGCTGCTGACATACCTCGCGATCAACCCCGTCGCCGCCAGGGTGGGAATCGTCGAAGGCTTCGGCGCCGGCGCTCGCGCCCGTGACCGCTACCAGCAGGCGGTCAGCTCCTTCTTCCCGTTCCTCGACGAGGGACGGGAGCTCAACGAGGATTCCGACCGGATCCCGCACAAGGTCGCCCGGGTCGTCGTCGGCGGAGTCTCCACGCTGATGTTCAACGAGGCCTCCGCCGGCCGGGCGGAGCATCTGCCCCGGCTGCTGCCGGAGATGATGTACCTCACAGTCGCCCCGTATCTCGGTCACGAGCGCGCGGTTCAGGCGATGGAAGAGACGGAGGTCCCCGGGTGAGCGACAGCACCCCCACACGACTGCCCTCGGGCCGGCACAACCTGCCGCGCGAATTCGTGGTCAGCTCCCAGCGGGACCGGCTGCTCGACTCGATGGCCCAGGCATGCACCGAGAAGCGTTACGCCGAGGTCTCGGTCGCCGACATCGTCTCCCGGGCAAGGGTCTCTCGTTCCACCTTCTACGAGATCTTCCCCGACAAGGAAGCTTGCTTCCTCGCTGCGTACGACGCCATCCTGGGACGTTTCGTCAGCGAAGTGATCCGGGCCTGCCAGGACCCGGAGATGACCTGGCCGGAGCAGATCGAAGTCGGCATCGAGACCTCCCTCGGTTTCCTCGCGGCCGAGCCCGCCTTCGCCCGGATGTGCATCGTCGACATGTTCTCGGCGGGACCGGCGGCCCTGGAGCGGTACCTCTCCGCGATCCGGCTGATCTCCGCCTTCGTCGACGGGGCCCGCGAACGGATGCCGGGGATGGAGAACGTCCCGGTCTCGGTGTCGGGGATGGTCGTCGGCGGTGCGGCCGTCGTGATCCGCGGCGAGATCGTCGACGAGCGGACCAAGGACCTGCTCGACGTCGGTCCGGACCTGCTCTACGCGATCCTCTCGCAGTACATGGATCGAGACGAGGCGCTCCAGCGGGCCGAGGACTTCGCAGCCCGCATCGGAGTCGCTTGACGGCAGCGGTTTCACGCCGCTTTCGCCCCCTTTTCTCACAGCTTCGTCACCAAACCCGTCCGGCTCCGCAAAATGCGGCCGTTTTTCGCTTGTATGAGCCGCCTCAAGGGTCACTCACAGGTATTGTCAGTCGCTGATGGCAAAGGACACCGAGAAGCTCATCCGACAGCTTTCACTGATCTCGTTTCTGATGGCTCAGGGACGCCCCGTCTCCGCCTTGGAGATCAAGCGCGAGGTCGAGGGATACAGCGTGATGAACGAGGATGCATTCGCCCGCCGCTTCTACGCGGACCGGGCGGAGCTGGACAGCCTGGGGATCGAGCTGCAGGTCGACCGGCCCGGCGAGGGGTTCTTCGAGGCGGAGCTGTACTCGCTTCCGCCGGAGAACTTCTACCTCCCGGCTATCGAGTTCAGCGACGACGAGCTGGCCGCTCTGCGGACCTCGCTCAGCCTCCTTACCGAAGGCGAGTTCGCCTACGCGGAACCGCTCCGACTCGCCCTGCAGCAGGTCGCGTGGGGCCATCCCAATCCGCTGGCGGACCCGGACAACACCCCGGTTTCGATGGCGAAGTTCGCCTCCACCTCTTCACGGGATCTGACCCAGCGCCTGGCCCGCATCGAGACCGCGATCTCCCGACACAAGCGGATCACCTTCGAGTACCACACGATTCAGCGCGACGAGGTCTCTCAGCGTCAGGTCGATCCGTACCACCTCGTCTTCCGGGGCGGGCAGTTCTACCTGATCGGCCACGCCCACGAACGGGATGCGGTGCGGGTCTTCCGTCTTTCCCGCATCCGCGGCAAGGTCGGGTACGCGACCAAGTCCGAGCATGACTTCACGCCGCCGGAGGAGTTCGAGCGGCGGGATTACGCAGAGCTCGCCGACTGGCAGCTGGGCGAGATCACCGGCACGGCGCGACTCTTCTTCCGCGAACGCATCGCCTGGTTGATCGAACGCGACTTCGGACGCCACGGCACCGTCACCCCGGCCGATCCGGCGGAGACCGACGGTGAGGAAGGCATCGTGCTGGAGACGGAGTACGCCAGCGAGCGAGAGCTGCTGGCTTGGGTCCTGAGGTGGCGGCAGAACGCCGAGGTACTCGGCCCGGCGGAGCTCCGTGCCGTCGCCGAGGAGCGGATCGCGCTGCTGCGCGACCGTCACGTCAACGGATTCGCGCTGGCCGAAGTCTCGGAGGACATCCCCGTGCCGGTCAAGGAGCGCCGTCAGCGCAACAAGGACCGCTCCTCCGCCGCGATCCGGCCGGAGCGGTTCGGCCGGTTGGTCACTCTCGCCGGCATGCTGATCGGTGCCGCCAAGGACGACCGGGAGCTCTCGGTCGCCGATCTCCGACGCCGGTTCGAGCTCTCCGACGAAGAGCTCCGGGACGACATCGACGTCCTCAACGTCGTCAACTTCGGTGGCGGCACCTACGTCCTCTACGCCGAGATCAAGGGAGACGTGATCACGGTCGACTCCGAGCCCTACGGGGACTCCTTCGCCCGCCCGGCCCGCCTACTGCCGCTCGAGGCCAAGGCGCTGGTCGCCGCGATCGACCTGGTCGGGGATCACCTCCCGCAGACCCGCCTCGATTCGGCCCGCGACAAGATCGTCGAGGCGCTCGGCCACGATCCGGCCCGCGAGGGCCTGGCGATCGCGACCGACTCCGGAGGGGCACAGGCGGCACAGGTCGTCAACAAGGCGATCTCCGCCCATCGGGTCCTGAAGCTGAACTACTACAAGGAGAACGAGGACACCTTCTCCGAGCGCACCGTCGAGCCGTACCGCCTCGAGAACGGGCGCGAAGGCTGGTACGCCGAGTGCTACGACCTCGACCGTGAGGCGATGCGGCACTTCAAGCTGGACCGCATAAAGACCACAGAGATCACCGACCAGACGTTCGAACCCCGCCCCGAAGCCATCGAGCTCGCCGGCGTCGAAGGCTGGATGAGCGACGGGCAGGTGCCGGAGGCCTCGGTTGCCCGCGTCTGGGTCTCACCGGAACGTTCCCGTTGGTTGCGCGAAGAGCGCACAGTCGTCGAGGAACTGGCCGACGGATCGGTCGTGGTCGAACTGCCCTACGCCGGCACCTCCTGGCTGGTCCGGGAGATCCTCCGCGGCGCCGGCGACTTGGTCGTTCTGGATCCGCCGGAGGCGCGGGAGGC
>JBEBXB010000145.1:0-5833 GCA_040391885.1 Conexibacter woesei
CGCCCAGGTCCTACACCGCGACAGGCCGGCTGCCGGGCACCGGCGCCAAGCCCGGGGACTCAATTGACCGGCGTCCCTTCCTCGGCTCGCGACCGTGATTGCGTCGCGAGCTCCCTTTGTTCGTCCACCACGATTCGATCCGCACGGCTGTAGGCGACCAGAGAGTCACCCCGGACGAAGCCCGCCAGGGTCATGTCCGCCGCGGTCGCCAACTCGACGGCGAGCGACGACGGGGCCGACACGGCGGAGAAGATCGGGATTCCCGCCATCTTCGCTTTCTGGACCAGCTCGAAGCTCGCCCGGCCGGAGACCTGGAGGGCACAGCCCCCGAGCGGCAACCGCCCTTCCATCAACGCCCAGCCGATCAGCTTGTCGACGGCGTTGTGGCGGCCGACGTCCTCGCGCACCGCGAGCACCTTCGACGTCGACACTTCGAAAAGCGCCGCGGCGTGGAGGCCGCCGGTCCGGTCGAAGACCTTCTGGCTGGCCCGCAGACGCTCCGGCAGTTCGAGCAGCTGGCCGAGCTCGATCTCGGTCGCATCGTCGGCAAGCTCGAAGGCGGATCGGGTCTCGATCGCATCGATGCTGGCCTTGCCGCAGATCCCGCAGGAACTGGTGGTGTAGAAGCTCCGCGCCAGCGAGGGGTCGGGCGGGGCGACGCCCGGGCCTAGGCCGACATCGAGCACGTTGTAGGAGTTGGCGTCCTGTGCCCCCGGCCCCCGGCAGTAGCGGGCCTCGGCGAAGTCACCGGAGCGGCTCACGACGCCTTCGGACACGAGGAAGCCCGCCGCGAGCTCGTAGTCGTTCCCGGGGGTCCGCATCGTGATCGCCAGGGGCGAGCCTTGGACCCGAATCTCGAGTGGCTCCTCGCCGACCAGGGAGTCACGGCGGCGAACGGGTTCGGAACCCTTCGAGAATCGGGTGACCATCCGCTCTGAAACGACTCTTCCCATGGACGGAGCATAGTCCCCGACCCTCCTCCTCACTACCATCTGAGCGGTGATCACGGTCGGCGAGCATCTCGAGCGGGTTCTCGCACTTGTGGAGGGGAATCTCGGTACCGAAACGGTGCCTCTGGCCGAAGCTCGCGGACGGTGCCTGGCCGAGCCGGTGGTCGCGGAGGTTCCCGTCCCGCCGTGGACCAACTCGGCGATGGATGGCTACGCGGTCCGGTTCGACGACCTCGCTGGCGCGAGCGACAGCTCTCCCGTGACTCTGCGGGTGGTCGCCGACATACCGGCCGGCACGGCGTCGGACCCGACGGTCGGCCCCATGGAGGCGGCCCGGATCATGACCGGCGCCCCGGTGCCGAGCACCGTCGACACCGTCATTCCCCAGGAACTGACCGACGGCGGCACCGAACTGGTGGAAGTCCATTCGCCCTTGACCCGGGGACGGCACATACGTCACGTCGGCGAGGACCGCGAAGCCGGGGATCTCGTCGCCGACGCGAGCACCGAGCTGACCCCCGAAGCGCTGGCCGCGATCGCCTCTGCCGGGCTCGGGCAGGTGACCGTCTCCACGCGCCCGCGGGCCCTGGTGCTGAGCACGGGCGACGAGCTGGTCGCACCCGGCTCGTCGCTCTCCCGCGGCCAGATCCCCGACTCGAACTCGTTGCTCGTCTCGCTTCTGGCGGAGGATGCCGGCGCGTCCGTCACCGTCGGCCATGCCGGCGACGGCCCGGGAGAGCTCGAGAAGATGATCGACCGCCACCGGTCCGGATGCGACGTGATCGTCATGACCGGCGGCGTCAGCGTCGGCGCCCACGACCCGGTCAAGGCCCTGTTCGAAGGGCAGGGCCAGGTGCGGTTCGACCGGATTTCGATGCAGCCGGGCAAGCCCCAGGCCTTCGGCCGTCTTGGCGAGGACGGGCCGCTGGTGTTCGGGCTGCCCGGCAACCCGGTCAGCGCCTGGGTCTCCTTCCAGATGTTCGTCCGGCCGGCCCTGCGGAAGCTGCAGGGATACCGAACGGTCGTCCCGCAGCCGGTACCCGCCAGGGCAGCCGAAGGATGGGGCACCCCGAAGAGGCGGACGCAAGTCATCCCGGTGCGGATCGAGGACGGCAAGACCCGCCGGGCCCGGCCCGCGGCCGGCGGCGGCTCCGGCTCCCACCTGGTCGCGAGCCTCGCCGCCGCCGACGGCTACGCCCTGGTCGGCGCCGAAGTCGAGCGCATCGAGCCCGGGGACACAGTCGAGACGGTTCGCCTCCGAGCCCCTGATAAGTTCAACCACGAAACGAGGAGCTGACGGTGACCTTCACCCACCTGGACGACGCCGGGCAGGCCCGCATGGTCGACGTGACCGAGAAGCGGCCGACCGTGCGGTCGGCCACCGCAGCCGGCTTCGTCCGTTGCCCGCCGGCCGTGATCGAGGCGCTGCGTGACGAGAGCGTGCCCAAGGGCGACGCCCTCGCCGTGGCGCGGATCGCCGGGATCCAGGGCGCAAAGAAATGCGCGGAGCTGCTTCCCCTGGCGCATGTGATCGGGGTTCACGGGGCAACCGTAGACCTCGTCCCCGGCCCCGAAGGCGTCACGGTCACCGCGACCGTCCGGACAGCGGACCGCACCGGAGTCGAGATGGAAGCGTTCACCGCGGTCTCGGTGGCGGCGCTGACGCTGGTCGACATGTTCAAGGGAATCGACAAGGGCGTTCAGATCGAGTCGATCCGCCTGGAGGAGAAGACCGGCGGTAAGTCCGGTGACTGGCGGAGACCGACCTGATCCCGGAACCGACCACCGCAGTCGTGCTCGCCGGGGGCCGGGGAGCACGGATGGGTGGACGGGAAAAGGGGGAGATCCGGATCGACGGCGAAAGGCTGATCGACATCGTCGTCCGTGGAGCCCGCGACATCGGCTGCGAGCGGGTGGTGATCGCCGGCGAGACGACCTCCGAAGGTGCCGTGAACGTGCGGGAAGAGCCCCGGTTCGGCGGACCGGTCGCCGGGCTCGGCGCCGCACTGCCCGAGGTGCCGACCGAGTGGCTGCTCCTCCTCGCCTGCGACCTGCCACGTGCGGCCGAGGCCTGCCGCTCGATCGCCAAAGCCGCCATCGGGCTTGACCGTGACGCCGACGGGGTCGTCGCCACCGCCGACGGCCGAGCTCAGTGGCTGACCGGCTGGTACCGGCGCGATGCGCTACAAACGAGGCTGGACCGGCTCGACGAGAAGGACGGCTTCGCTCTGCGGGATCTGATGAGCGGGCTGGACCTGCGCGAGCTGGAGGATCCCGACGGATGGTCCCGGGACGTCGACACACCCGACGATCTCGATGAGATGCTCGAACGAAAGGACAGCCTGTGAGCCAGACAAGTCCCCGTCACCTGCCTCCCGAAGCACTCGAAGAATGGATGTCGAAGATCGCGGACCTGCTTCAGATCGAGGAAGAGGTCGACATCGGCGCCATCCTCGACCTGACCCGGGACGTAGCCCACGACGTCGCCCGCCCGGCGGCGCCGCTGACCACATTCGCTCTCGGGTTGGCGCTCGGACGGGCCCCCGGCAGCGAGTACGAACCGCGGTTCCGGGAGCTCTGCGATCAGTTGACCCGCATGGCCCGCGAACACGAAGATCAGTGAGCCGGGTATCGCTCAAGTTCTTCGCCGGGGCGGCCGAAGCGTTCGGCACCGCGGAGACGGAGGTCGAAGGTCCCGGCGACCTCACCGAACTCGTTGAAGCGCTGACCGTGGGGCGAGATGCCCGGTTGAAGGAAGTCCTCGACCAGTGCTCGTTCTTCGTCGACGGCGAACACTGCCGGGCGCTGGACACGCCGCTTCCCGCGGAGGCCCGGGTCGACGTGTTGCCGCCCTTCGCCGGGGGCTGAAGGGGTTGGTCAGCCGCCGATCGCGTTCATGCCACGCGCGGGCTGAACGAAATCCGGGCTGTCGATTCCGTGCCCGGCCCGCTTGGCGCCGACGCTCGCCCGGAAGATGTCGCGGATGACCTCATCCGAGGAGCCGTCACGAAGCGGGGTCAGCAGGTCGAGCTCCTCACGCGCGAACAGGCAGTTGCGGATCTGACCGTCGGCGGTGAGCCTGAGCCGATCGCAATTCGCGCAGAACGGTGCCGAGACCGACGCGATCACACCCACCGTCGAGTCTCCGCCGTCGATCGCGAACAGCTCGGCCGGGGCACCGCCCCGCCCGGGGAGGGGTTCGAGATCGAAACGCCGCGACAGCTTTTCCAGGATCTGCTCGCGGTCCACCATCTCCCCGCGATCCCAGGTGTGCCCGATGTCGAGGGGCATGTGCTCGATGAACCTCATCTGGGCGTCGTTCGCGATCGCGAACTCGACCAGGTCCACCACCTCGTCGTCATTCACGCCCCGCATGACCACGGCGTTCAGCTTCAAAGGTCGGAGCGTCGAACGGCGGGCCGCGTCGATGCCCGCGAGCACCTCGTCCAACCGGTCCCTCCTGGTCAGCTCGCGGAACCGTTCGCGGTCGAGGGTGTCGATGCTGATGTTCAGCCGGCCCAGGCCCGCGGCCTCCAGTTGCGGCATGAACTCCGGAAGCCGGATGCCGTTGGTGGTCATCGCCACCTTGACCGGACCGGAAGGGCCTTCGATCGCGGCGACACGCCGGACGATCTCGACGAGGTCAGGGTTGATCAGCGGCTCGCCTCCTGTCAAGCGGACCGTCTCCACGCCGTCGGCCGCCGCGATCTCGACGAGGCGGACGATCTCGTCCGCGGTGAGCATCGACTTGCGCGCCAGCCAGGGGACGCCTTCTTCCGGCATGCAGTAGGTGCATCGCAGCGAGCACTTGTCCGTCAGCGAGACACGCAGGTCACGGTGAACGCGGCCGAAGCCGTCGACCAGGCCGCTCATCGGAGGCCCTGCCAGTTGTGCTTGCCGTCCGACTCGACCTGACGTTTCCAGATCGGGACTTCCTCCTTGATCCGTTCGACCAGTTCGCGGCTGACTTCGAATGCGGCCGCCCTGTGCGCGGAGGCGACACAGGCGACGAGAGCGGGCTGCCCGACCTCGACGGCGCCGATGCGGTGGCTCACGGCCAGGCACACGCCCGGGATGGCGACTTCCGCGGCGATCCGCTCCAGGATCGCCGGCCCTTCCGGGTGGCAGCTGTACTCGACTCGCTCGACGGTGCCCGACGCTTCGGGGTCGTGATCGCGGATCTGGCCGATGAATGTCGCGACCGCTCCGTAGCCCGCGCCGGAGACGGCTTCGAGGTGGAGCCCCAGATCGAGCTCCCGATCCGAGATCTGGGCGATGGCCACCTCACCCTGCGGGGGCGCGATGGCCTCCTTGGCGACGGTCTCCGCGGCGATGACTTCTTCCGCGTCCATCAGTGATCGCCGCCTCTCAGCTGGCTGACCAGGTGCGGCAGGATCCCGGCTAGGTACCGGGCCCCGTCTCGGGCTCCGCCGACCGAGCCGGGAAGGTTGATCAGGACCACGCCGTGGCCGTCGGTGGCCGGCGCCGTGACCCCCGCCAGTCCCCGGGAAAGCACGGCGGTCGGCACCTTCTCGGCTCCGCCCGCCCTCAATGCCTCCATGATCCCCGGGAGTTCACTGTCGATCAGGGGCCTCGTTCCCTCGGGGGTCTCGTCGCGAGGTCCCACCCCGGTGCCGCCGAGGGTGATCACGACGTCGTCGCCATGTGAGATCGCCTCTTCGATCGCGACCCGGACGGCATCACGCCCGTCGGGAATCACTGTCGAGCCCGCGACCACGATGCCGGATTCGGTCAATGTCTCGGACGCGGCCGGGCCGGAACGGTCGTCCCTCTCGCCCGAGTGTGCTCGATCGGACACCGTAATCAACCTCACGGAGATTCCTGCCGACCGTCGTGTCGCACTCATGGACCCAGGATAGGGA
>JBEBXB010000146.1:0-5827 GCA_040391885.1 Conexibacter woesei
CTGATCCAGGCGGTCGGCGGGCTGATGAGCATCACCGGCGATCCGGCCGGAGGCCCTCAGAAGGTCGGCGTGGCGATGATCGACGTCCTCGCCGGGCTGTTCGCCTCGATCGGCATCCTCGCGGCCCTCCGTCACCGGGATGCGACCGGCGAGGGCCAGCGGGTGGAGATCAACCTGCTTTCGTCGCTTCTTGCCGCCCTGGCCAACCAGTCCTCCGCTTACACCGCCGGCGGTGTCGTCGCCGGGCGGATGGGCAACGATCACCCCTCGATCGCGCCCTACTCCGCCTATGCGGCCGCCGACGGCGACCTGGTCCTCGCGGTCGGCAACGACCGTCAGTTCCAGGAGCTGTGTGCCCAGATCGGCGCCGAGGAGCTGGCCGACGATTCCCGTTTCCAGACCAACGAGTCGCGAGTGACCAACCGCGACGCGCTGCGGGAGGAGCTGGAGCCCCGGCTCAAGGCTCAGGGGTCGACCACTGGGTCGATCTGCTCGGAGCCGCCCGGGTTCCGGCGGGCCGGGTCAACGACATCGGCGCCGCCTACCGGCTTGCCGCCGACCTCGGTCTCGACCCGACCGTCGAACTCACCCGAGAAGACGGCTCCAAGGTTGCCCTCCCGGCCAACCCGATCACCCTCTCCCGCACGCCGGTCAGCTACCGCACGGCGCCCCCCTCGGCACCCGGCCGGAAGTAGTTTCATGGCCCGATCGCGACGGTGCCGGACGTCGGTCCCGCGATCCGATCAGTGTGCCGAAATCATGAAATTGCCGCAATTTGCAGAGATTCTGCATTAATCCTGCAATTTGCGGCATTTTCGTGACTTGAGAAGGGGGAGAGTTTTCGGTCACCCGGCTCTTAGTGCTGGAAATGACCGGAATAGAGCGAAATGTCTCCGCAAAATGCGGAGTTCGGGCAGGTACGACTCGTACATGGAAAGTCGAGCGCCTCCCGGTTAGGACAACTAGCACGTCGATTTCACAACTTGGGGGTGTCCCACGATGGGACTGACAAGCCGAACGGATGATCCGGACAGAGTTGCGGGGGCGCCAGGGATGGCAGCTCGAAAGCGGGCAGCGGTCGAGCTGGTTCACAGCCACGACACGGTCCTCCGGGCCACCGCCAGGAGGTACTCGATCTGTGCCGACGACGCGGATGACGCCTTCCAGCGAGGCATCGAGATCCTGTTGTCCAAGGCACCGACGACCGAGGTTCGTCAACTCGTGCCGTGGACGCGGACGGTGATCAAGCACGAGGCTCTCGCGGTCCGGCGGACCCGCGAGCGAATGCTGGGAAAGCCGCCGAGCCCGATCGATCCGGAGAACGAGCAGGATTGGGTCCAGCTGATCCCTTCGACCGGGACGGGTCCGGACGAACGGGCCATCAGCCGGGAGAAGGTCGCCCGGAGCAGGGAAGCGCTCGGTCAACTCAAGCCGGCGGAGCTACGGGCCTTGACGCTCTTGGCGGAGGGCTACAGCTACGCCGAGATCGGCGCGATGAACGACTGGACCCACACGAAGGTGAACCGCTGCCTGGCGGAAGGTCGGCGCCGGTTTCGCTCGGTGTTCAGCGAGAGCGAAGCGGGTGAGCGATGCCATCGGTTCGAGCCGATGATCTCGACCGGTTGCGACGGGGAGCTGGATCAGGCAGGGCTCGAGGAACTGGAGGATCACCTCGCCGGTTGTGGACACTGCCGCGCGACGCTCAAGGCCTATCGCGCCGCGCCGAGGGCGGCAGCCGCTCTGGCCCCGGTGATCGCGACTCCCCAGACCCTTTGGGATCGCGTCCACGAGCTTGCCGTCTCGATCCAGACGAAGCTTCAGGGACTCGGCGTGGCGGATGTGCCTGGCCCGGGCGCGCTCGCCGCGGGCGGGACCCGTGGCGCGGGCGCTGCCTTGGTGGCCAAGGCGGTCGCCGTCTGCGCCGGAACGGCCGGTACAGCCGCGATATGCGTCGCGGCGGGAGTGATGCCGACCCCCATGATCGCTCCCCAAGGGGACCGGACGGTCCCTTCCGACCGGGCGGTTCGGGTTCAGGGACCCGACCGCCCGGTCGAGGTACCGGTCGAGGATGTCCGGCCCGGTCCATCGCCGCCGGCGGTTGAGCCGAGCGGGCACCGACAGCCCGATCCCGCCGAGCCGGCTCAGGAGACGAAGAAGCCGGACCCTCCCCCGCCACCCCCTCCGACACCCACCGAGTCGGAATTCACGCCGGAAGCCGCCGGAACCCCGGTGACCGCGGCGGCATCTCCGCCGGTGCCCGACCGAGCCGGCTCGGGCGGCAGATCGGGATCGTCGGGCTCGATACCGGTCGGCGG
Organism: Conexibacter woesei; assembly: GCA_040391885.1. Taxonomy (GTDB): domain Bacteria; phylum Actinomycetota; class Thermoleophilia; order Solirubrobacterales; family 70-9; genus 67-14. The sequence continues at coordinate 2,316 of JBEBXB010000146.1, forward strand.
CGGTGGAGGCGAGTTCGGGCCATGAACCGCATCTGGAAGCGCCTTCACAGGCAGGGGTCGGGGGTTGCCATCTTCACGTTGATCCTGGTCGCCTTCGCCTTGGCCCCGGGAAATCAGGCCGAAGCGGGCACGTTCCCGATGAGGCAGTGCGAAGGTGCGAACTTTCGGGACCTCACGGCTACGCCGCTCATCCTCGGCGGCGTCGATCGCGTCGACATCGTGTCTGGTTGTAGTGCGGCACAACCGACGAAGATCGGTGTCTACCAAGATCGGAAGGGTTCGAATCTCGCCTATGGAGTCGGGGGAGAGTTCAACTGGGTCCTGCCGCCGGGCACCGAGGTGATCGCGACGAAGTTCGACGCGAAGCTGAAGGACGCCAACGGGATCGTGGCCAGGTTGGCCGGCAGGGGAGGCGGCGGCGTGATCACGCAACTGGACGCGGGTCTGCCCCACGATGGCGTGCAGCGAACCGTGAGGTGGAGCGGCGCGAATCCTCCCCTGAGCATCGTCCAGGTTCGACTGGTCTGCGAATCCACCGGTGGCTGCGCGAACCAGCCGGCATCCGCCAAGGCCTTTGTCGAGGCCTTCGACGTGGAGATGACCGTGAGCGACTTCCGGGCCCCGCAGGTCACGCCGTCCGGGTCCATCTGGGACTGGACGAAGGCGGGCGGCTGGCATCGTGGGGATGGCTCCATCCGGGTCAAGGCGAGCGATCAGGGTGCCGGAATCGCACGTTCCTGGGCCGAGGTGAACGGCCTGAGGGTGGACGTCGGGACCACCATCTGCACGGGAGCCCGCAGCGGTTTCGTCGTCGCGGTCCCCGTTTGTCCCACCAACGTCGAGCCCAGCCGTTCCTTGGACACTTCACGTACCCCGTTCACGGAGGGCGAGAATCGCGTTCGGGTTTGCGTGGCCGACTACGCGTCGTCCCCGGCGGACGCGAATCAGACATGCGGTGCGTCGGGCCGTCTGCTGGTCGACAACCTCGCTCCCGCGAACCCGGTGGACTTGAAGGTCTCCGGGGAAAGCGGTTGGCGCGCGGAGAACCGGTTCGAGCTCGATTGGGGCAACCCCGGCAATCAGGTCTCGCCGATCATCGGCGGCGAGTACCGGATCCTCGACCCAGACTCGAGCGAGCCAATCGAGACGGGGGACTTCGACGGCGACTCGCCGGCCGGCCTCGGCCCGCTCGCGGTGCCCGGTGCGGGCGAATACGAAGTGGAGGTGAGGCTTCTAGACGGCGCCGGGAACCTCGGTGAGCCGGCCCGGACCACCCTCCGGTTCGACGACCGTCCGCCGGGCGATGTCGTTCCGGAGAGCCCAGCGGGCTGGATCTCGGCCGATGAGCTGCCGCTTCGCCAGGTGATCGCCCGGGCCGCGTCGGGCGGACCCTCTGGAGTTGGCGGATACGCCTTGAGCGTGTCCGGCGACGGGCCCCGTAACCCATGCCCCTTGGGAATCTGCACCGCTCCCGATCTCGCCCTCAGCGGTGGGATCGACGACCGCACCGGCATCATCCCGGGCCTCGCGGAAGGCACGCACTGGGTATCGGCCGTCGCCGCATCCGGGGCCGGCGTGGCCTCGGAGAATCCGGGAAGCACGACGGTGAACGTCGACCGGACACCTCCGTCGGTGCGGCTGGACGGAGCTCCAAGCGGCTGGGTGAACCGGCCGGTCGTCCTGACCGCGAACGCCACGGATGCCGCGTCCGGCATGAGCTCGAGGCCCGGCGAGGACGACGGCGAGCCGGTGACCGTGATCGAGGTCCAGGATCACGCTCCCTACCGGGCTCCGGGTGGCGCGGCCTCGTTCACGGTCTCGAGCGAGGGCGTGAGTCGGGTGCGCTACTGGGCCCGCGACCTCGCCGGAAATGCGAACGACGGGAAGCCAGGCGGCGACGGGATCCGGCATCAGCCTCCGGGTGAGTCAGTCGTCCGCATCGATACCGAACCGCCGACACCCACCTTCTCCCGGGTCAGGGACCCCGCGGATCCCGAACTGCTCCGGGTACAAGTGGAGGATGGCGACTCCGGGGTTCGATCGGTGGTCATCTCGTGGCGCCCCGCCGGATCCGCGAAGCCGTTCGCCCCGCTCGCGACGAGAGAGGCCGGGGATCACTTCGAGGCGCGGATGCCGTCCGACGACCTGCCGGACGGCAGTTATGAGATCCGCGCGGAAGCAACCGACCGGGCGGGGAACGAAGGTCTCGGCTTCATGACGGAGGACGGCGCGCCGATGCTCTTGACGTTGCCGCTCAAGGAACGGGTCAAGCTCAACGCCGGCCTCGGGTCTCGGTCCCGGGTTGCCGTCAAGGCTGGGTTCAAGGGCCGACCGGTCGTGGCCGGCCGCTTGACCGGCCGGGACGGCGCCGGGATACCGGGAGCCTCCCTGACCGTGGAGGAATCGTTCTTCGTCGGATCCGGCTCGCCGGCCAGGACCACCAAGGTGGTGACCGACGGGGTCGGCCGGTTCGCCGTGAAGTTGAGACCGGGCACCGGTCGCAAGGTCAAGGTCGGCTTCCCAGGTTCGAGGGTTCGCTCGCGGGCAACAAGCCGCACCCTCACGATCAGGTCCCGAGGAAAGGTCACGTTTCGGATAACCCCATCGAAGCTCCGGAACGGGGGCGGCGTCCAGATGAGGGGCAGGGTCGCCCTGAGGGGGGCGCTCCTACCTGCCAGGGGGAAGCTCGTCGCAATCCAGTACCTCGATCCGTCGCGTCGGAAGTGGAGACCTGTAGAAGTGCTGCGGACGGGACGGAAAGGGGCTTTCAAGTATCGCTACCGGTTCCGCACGATCGCCTCCGCCCAGCGCATCAAGTTCCGGGCGGTCTCCCTGGCCGAGTCGGGCTGGCCGTATCTCCGCTCGACATCGAGGTCGCGATCGGTAATTGTGTTCCCAAAGGGACAGTGATTCGGAAAAGGAGAGCCATGAACAGGATTCCCCGGCCCTCGCCGGCCATGGTGGTGGCGGTCATCAGCTTGATCGTGGCGATCGGCGGTACGGCAGTGGCGCTGCCGGGGAAGTTTTCGGTGGGCCGGGATGATCTGAAAAAAAGCTCGATTGGGGCTAGGTCATTGGGGAGGATGCTTCTCGAACACCGCCAGGGACTGACTTCCGCGGATGTCACGGAACGAGATGGCGTATTCACCGAAACCGAAGCGGAGATCCGGTGTCCGGCAAAGGCCCCGTTCGCGCTGGATCCTTCGATCGGGATGATGGGACCACTCGCCTTCGAGCGGCGACGCTCCGTGATCGCCAACAGGTGGGGCGGGCCCGGTGGTTACCGATTCATCATCAGCAGCGACGAGGGGCCAGTGGGCTACGTGATGAAAGTCAACTGCCTGCCCAAGCGGTAGCGGACTTCCCCGCCCGGAGCCATCGTCCTTATGCCGACGCGGGACTCGTTGAATTCCGGGCCGTCGAGGTGGACTCGTTAAATACCAACGGCCCCGGGAAGGGGGCCGTTGGCGAGGGAGGAGAGGTACTACATCGACTGACGAGGTATGAGGTCA
>JBEBXB010000147.1:0-5777 GCA_040391885.1 Conexibacter woesei
TCATGAAGTCGGGAGAGATTCGCGAAACATTCCTTGGATTCTTCGAAGAGCGGGGCCACCGGCGGATGCCTTCCGCCTCCCTGATCCCGCCGCCGGAGGACACCTCGACCCTGCTCACCGTGGCCGGGATGCAGCCTTTCAAGGCCTACTTCATGGGCCGGGAGGCGCCTCCGGCACCGCGGCTCACCTCGAGCCAGACCTGCTTCCGCACCCCGGACATCGAAGAGGTCGGCAAGACGCTCCGCCACCTCACCTTCTTCGAGATGCTGGGCAACTTCAGCTTCGGGGACTACTTCAAGGAAGAGTCGATCCCATTCGGCTGGGAGCTCTCCACCAAGGGGTTCGGGTTCGATCCGGAGAAGATCTGGATCACCGTCTTCGGCGGCGACGAGGAGCTCGGGCTAGGGCCCGACGAGGAAGCGATCGAGATCTGGAAGGGTCTCGGCGTTCCCGACGAGCGGATCGTCCGGCTGCCTCGCTCCGAGAACTTCTGGCAGGGCGGTGCCACCGGACCGTGCGGTCCCTGCTCCGAGCTGTACCTGGACCGGGGCCTCGAGTTCGGCGGGGAGGACGACCGCCCTGGCGACGACACCGATCGCTTCCTCGAGTACTGGAACCACGTCTTCATGACCTACGACCAGGGCGAGGACGGCTCGCTCACGCCCCTGCCGCGGCGGAACATCGACACCGGCATGGGCCTGGAGCGGATGGCGGCGATCCTCCAGGACGTCGACTCCGTCTACGAGACCGATCTGTTCGTGCCGTTGATCGAGCTGGCCGAGGAGCGGTCCGGGAGGAAGAGCGGCAGCGATCCGGCCGTCACCCGGGCGATGCGGATCATCGCCGACCACAGCCGCGGCATGAGCTTCCTGCTCGCCGCCGGGGTGGTGCCCTCCAACGAGGACCGGGGCTACGTGCTCCGCCGGGTGATGCGGCGTGCGATCCACCAAGGACGCACCCTCGGCTTCGAAGGGTCCTGGCTGCGGGAGTTCACCGATCGCACGATCGAGATGATGGGTGCCGCCCATCCAGTGCTGCTCGCCGAACGGGAGTCGATCGACCGCTGGGTGACCGCGGAGGAGGAGAGCTTCGGCCGGACCCTGGACCGCGGGACCGCGCTGCTCGACGAGATCGTCGAAAAGGCCCTGGAAGAGAAGAGCTCCTGGGTCTCCGCCGACGACGCCTTCCGCCTCCACGACACCTACGGCTTCCCGTACGACCTGACCCGCGAGATGGTCGCCGAGCGCGGCCTCGGGGTCGACGATCAGGGATTCCACGAGCTGATGGAAGCCCAGCGCACCCGAGCCCGTTCCGGCGCGTCGGTCGCCACCGGCGGCGAGCGCCGGGAACAGATCCGCGAGTTCGCGGCCGGATCGCCTGGCACCGAGTTCATCGGCTACGACCGACTGCGATCCGAGACCGGGGTCGGCGCGCTGTCTGCCGACGACGGCAACGTCCTGGTCAAGCTCGAGCAGAGCCCCTTCTACGCGGAGGGTGGCGGCCAGGTCGCCGACTCCGGCCGGATCGCATGGGACGGCGGCGAAGCGAAGGTCACCGACGTGATCCGGATCGGCGACGACCAGGTGATCGAGCTGGGGCCGGCGGAGCCCGGCGGCAATGTGCCACTGCCACCGGAAGATGCCACCGTCGAGGCGGTCGTCGACCGCCAGATCCGCGTCCGCACGATGACCAACCACACCGCGACGCACCTCCTTCACGCGGCGCTCCGGGAGCGGCTCGGCAGCCACGTCCACCAGGCCGGATCCTCCGTCCGGCCGGAGAAGCTGCGTTTCGACTTCAATCACGGCGAGGCGCTCTCGCCGGAGGACATCGCCTGGATCGAGGATCGCGTCAACGGCTGGATCAAGGAAGCCGATCCCGTGCGTTGGATCAACATGGAGAAGGCCGAGGCGGAGAAGCTCGGCGCGATGGCGCTGTTCGGCGAGAAGTACGGCGACTGGGTCCGGGTGGTCGAGGTCGAAGGCGTCTCCCGCGAACTGTGCGGCGGAACCCATGTGTCCAACACCGCCGAGATCGGCATCTTCAAGATCGTCAGCGAAAGCTCCTCCGCCGCCAACGTGCGCCGCATCGAGGCGATCACCGGACCGGACGCGATCGACTGGTTCCGTCAGCGGGCGAACGAGCTGACCGAGGTGGGCGGCCTGCTCGGCGACCCGCGCGACCCGGTCAAGGCGGCCCATGCCGCTTCCGAGAAACTGGCCGAGGCAAGCAAGGGGGCGAAGAAGGCCGCCCAGCAACAGGCGGGCGCACTCGCTTCCGAGCTCGCGGCCGCGGTCGCTGCGATCGGGCCGGTGAAGGCAGTGATCGGACGGGTTCCGGTCGCCAACCCTAAGGAGATCCTGCAGATCGCCAAGGCGATCCAGTCCGAACGGCCCGGCGCCGGTGCGGTCCTGATCGGAGCCGATGAGTCCGCCGGCAAGGTCGGGGTCGTCGCGCTGTTCTCTGCCGATGACGCAGCCTCCAAGGTTTCGGCCCGCGAACTGATCTCCGCGGTGGCCCCGCTGATCGGGGGCGGCGGTGGCGGTTCGGCCGAGATGGCCCAGGCCGGTGGCAAGAAGCCGGCCGGGGTGGAGGCCGCCCTGGACGCTGCCCGGAAACATCTGGAGTCACTCGCCGGATGAGGATCCTCGCGCTCGATTACGGCCTCGCCCGGATCGGGTGCGCCGTGTCCGACCCGACCGGGACCTTGACCACGCCGATCCCGGTGGTGGAACCGCCGGAGGTGGCCGCGGTCGCGCGCCTCGCCGCCGAGCGCGAGGTCGACCGGATCGTCGTCGGCATGCCGGTCTCGCTGTCCGGCGAGGAAACCGGGCAGGCCGAGATCACGCGTGCCTTCTGTGAGGAGCTTGAGCAGGCGGTCACGATCCCGGTCAAGACCTGGGACGAACGCTTCACGACCCGGATGGCGGCCCAGACCCGCCGGTCCGGAGCCGGGGCGGCCGAGGACTCGATCGCCGCCGCGCATCTGCTGGAGACCTACTTGATCGCTATCGCCCGGGAGGGGGAACTGTGAGCGAACGGTGGTTCGGAGATCTGCCCGATCACGATCCGGACGATCCGGATGCGGTGGAACGGGCGCTGCGACGTCAGGAAAGGGCCTCCCGCCGCCAGAAAGGCTCGGGCGGACGCCGGGGACGGCGGAAGCCGGAACCGATCGCCGAATCCCCGCTTGCCCACGACGAGCCCGGGCCGACCGACGAGTCCGGGACGTTCCCGCAGGTGCCCCGGGCCTCGCGCCGAACCCGGGCGCCGCGCGGCGGGGGTCCGTCACGTGGTCGGCTGGTGGCCGTCGGCGTGGTCGGCATCGCCGCCGTCATCCTCGTCTGGTTCGGATTCGCCTTCTTCCAGCCGTTCACCGGCGACGGCGAAGGGGATCCCTTCAACGTCAAGATCCCCCGAGGGGCATCGGTAGGGGAGATCGGCGACCTGCTCTCCGGCAAGGACGTGATCTCGAACGCGACCATGTTCGAGGTCAAGGCAACCGTGACCGGCCGCAGGGCCGACCTCAATCACGGCAACCACCAGTTCCGCAAGAACATGTCCTACAGCGCGGCGCTCGACGAGCTCGCCAAGACGACGGTGACCGAGACGATCACGGTGACCCTTCCCGAGGGCCTGAGCCGCTCCGAAGCCGCGGACACCGTGGGCGCATCCGGCCTGCCCGGCGACTACATGAAGGCCACCGTGAAGGCAAACGGGTTCAACCCGAACAAGTACGGGGCGCAGGGCAAGGCCAAGGACCTCGAAGGGTTCCTGTTCCCGGCCACCTACGAGTTGAAGCCCGGCTCGGACGTCAGCGACCTGGTGCGGCAGCAGCTCGGCGCCTTCAGTGACAACATCGCCTCGGTCGACATGAAGCGCGCCAAGAAGAAGAACCTGACCGTCTACGACGTGCTGACGATCGCCTCGATGATCGAACGGGAAGTTTCGGTTCCGAAGGAGCGCCGCAAGGTTGCCGCGGTGATCTACAACCGGCTCCAGATGGGCGAGCCGCTGTTCATCGACGCCACCATCCGCTTCGCGGTCGACAACTGGAGCGATCCGCTGACCGAATCCGACCTGGCCGTCGATTCGCCCTACAACACGAGGACTAACCAGGGACTCCCGCCGGGTCCGATCGGCAGTCCCGGCCTCGCTTCGATCAAGGCGGCCGCGAATCCCGCGAATACCGATGCCTGGCTCTACGTGGTCAAACCGGGAACCTGCGGCGAGCATGTCTTCGCATCGACGCTGGAGGAACACAACGCCAACGTCGCGGCGTACCAGAAGGCCCAGGAAGCGGCCGGCGGTTCGCCCACCAAATGCCCGTGAGCGACATCCGGCGGCTGGCGGTGCTGGGGCACCCGGTGGCGCATTCCCGCTCACCCGCGATGCAAAACGCCGCCCTCGTCGACCTCGGGCTCGCGGCCGAATGGGAATACGAGGCGATCGACGTCGAGCCCGACCGATTCGACGGCTTCGTGCGTGGGATGGGGGTCGACGGGTTCACCGGTTGCAACGTGACCGTCCCCCACAAGGAGGCGGCACTGGCGGTCGCCGACGAAGCGACCGCTGCGGCGCGGGCCATCGGCGCGGCGAACACCCTGACCTTCGAAGCCGGCCGGATCGTCGCCGACAACACCGACGCACCGGGGCTGATCGATTCCCTTCCCGAAAGCCCGGCTGGAGCGAAGGCTCTGCTGCTGGGGGCAGGTGGCGCCGCCAGGGCCGTGCTCTGGGCGCTCCGCGGAGCCGGGGCCGAGGTCTCCGTCTGGAACCGCACGCGGTCCCGGGCTGTGGATCTGGTCGCCGACCTAGGCGGGGTCGTCCTGCCGGAGCCGAGCGGTGACGCCGTCGGGCCGGAGTTCGACCTGATCGTCAACTCCTCGGCCGCCGGCCTCGGCGACACGGACGGGCTGGGGGAGCTGCCGCTCGGCCCGGACTCCTTCCACGCGGGTCAGGTGGTCGTGGACATGGTCTACGGCCGGACCGAGGGAACCCTGCTCCGGGCCGCTCGCGCCGCCGGCGCGGACACAGTTGACGGACTCGAGATCCTGGTTCGTCAAGGGGCCCGTTCGCTCGCCGCCTGGACCGGCCGCGAGCCGTCTCTCGAAGTGATGCGCACCGCCGCCCGCGGCTGATCCCCGGCCGGGAGGACTCAGCCGTCCGAACTGATCAGGGCGACGACCTCGCCCGAGGACTCGCCGGGAGCCTTGCTGAGGATCTGGAACCTGCCGGGGTCGACGGGAAGGATGAGATCCAGGTAGGCGGGGGCATACGGACCGGCAAAGCCGGACAGTCCGAGCTCGGGTACGTCGATCTCGGCCGGTTCTTCCGACTTCAACTTCAAGATCAAACGCTCACCCGGGGAGGCGTCGATCCGGTCCGGCTTGCCGCCGGCCTCGACCACACGCTCGACCGGCGCTCCCGAGGCACCTGGCCGCGCCGTCTCGGTGCGCTCGGGGGAACCGCCGGTCCCAGCGGTGCCGGGCCCGGATTCGCCGGTGTTCCCGGTCTCACCGGTGGCCCCTGTGGTGCCACTGACCTGTTCTTCGCGTTCGGCGGCGTCCTTGCGCGGATTCGGGGTGATGACGGCGATCACGGAAGAGATCCCGAGCAGCGCGAGCATCACGATCAAGAGCCTTCGGGCAGCCACGTTCAGTCGGCCCCGTTGAAGGAGCCAGTGCGGGCGGGGATGCGGACGGCGTCGGACATGCGTCAGTCAATAGCCTAGGCCCCCAGATGAATTTCCGATTCACAACCGCGGGAGAGTCACA
>JBEBXB010000148.1:0-5742 GCA_040391885.1 Conexibacter woesei
GGGGCTTTCTGAATCGCTGGGGCGATTTACCTTGCACATCAAGGTGGATCGCCCCGGCGATTTGGGGGTTGTTGCTTTACGGGGTCCGGGGGTGGATATAGGGTGGGAATGTGGTCCGAGCGGGCCAGATCGTCCAACCTGATTCTTCGAGGAGAGCCTTTGTACCCAGTCACATATGAGGCCGACTATCTGCGTGAGCGGAACCGGCTGACCACATTCTTCCGTCCGATCGTCGCCATCCCATGGCTGATCGTCTCGATCGTCTACGGCATCGCCGCCATGGTTGTCGTCGTCATCGCCTGGTTTGCGCTCCTGATCACCGGCCGGTACCCCGAGGGCATGTACAACTTCGTCGGCGGGGTCCTTCGGTACTCGATGCGGGTCACCGCTTTCACGAGCCTGCAGACTGACGAATGGCCATCATTCGGAATCTCGGACGAGCCTGCCTACCCGGTTCGGATCAACTTCGCACCCCGGGCGGCAAAGCAAAGCCGGCTGAAAACGCTGTTCCGGATCATCCTGCTGGTTCCGCTGTTCATCGTTGCCTACGCGGTCGCAGCCATCTCAGGCGGCGTTACCCTCGTCGCCTGGATGACGATCGTCTTCCGCGGCTACCAGCCCGCAGCCATCCACAACGTGCTTGCCTGGCTGAACGGTTGGACCACCAGGGTCAACGCCTACTCGATGCTGATGCGGGACGAGTACCCGCCGGTCGGTGACGAGACTCCGGTCGAGGTCGATCCGCCCGCAGTGGACGAGATCGAAGCCGTCGCGATCGCGGAGCCGGCTCCGCTGGACCCGGGCACCCCGGACGCTCCGGGCCTGGACGCCCCGGAGGCGACTCCGGGTGACGAGACCGGGCCGCCCCAGGCTCAGTAGCTCTATCGCGCAACCGGCCGGCGGCGAGGGCTGCCGGCCGGAGTGCGCATCCGAAGGCGGGCTTCGTTCGGCGTGGCCGGATCAATATCCTCACCCGAGATGACCGATTTCGCCAAGATCCCGGATGACCTAAAGCCCGCCGACGGCCGCTTCGGCTGCGGCCCCTCCAAGGTGCGGCCCGAGGCCCTGAAATCGCTGGCGGAACGGTCCGATCTGATGGGCACGTCACATCGGCAAAAGCCGGTCAAGGATCTTGTCGGTCGCGTCCGCAACGGTCTCGGAGAGCTCTTTTCGCTTCCCGACGGCTACGAGATCGCCCTGGGCAACGGTGGCGCCACCGCGTTCTGGGACGCGGCGGCCGCCTGGCTGGTCCGTGACCGCTCGCTTCACCTGGTCTACGGCGAGTTCTCCCGCAAGTTTTCACAGGTCACGGCAGGAGCTCCGTTCCTGGCCGACCCGGTTGTGATCGAGGCAGAGCCAGGAGGCGCCCCTTCTCCGGAGAGTCGCGATGGCGTCGACGTGATCGGCTGGGCCCACAACGAGACATCGACCGGGGTCATGGTTCCCGTCGAGCGCCCGGCGGGCGCCGACGACGCCCTGGTCCTGATCGACGCGACTTCCGGCGCCGGGGGCCTCCCGGTCGACCTGAATGAGTCCGATGTCTATTACTTCGCCCCGCAGAAGGCATTTGGTTCCGACGGCGGACTCTGGCTGGCGGCGCTCAGCCCCGCGGCGATCTCCCGGATCGAGGAGCTCGACGGAGCGTCCGACCGGTGGCAGCCGCCGTTCCTTTCCCTGAAGACGGCCCTCGACAACTCCCGCAAGGACCAGACCTACAACACGCCGGCTCTCGCCACGCTGTTCCTGCTTGCCGAGCAGCTGGATTGGATGCTCGCGGGCGGGGGGCTCGACTTCTGCGTCGAGCGGACCACGGCTTCTTCCTCGCACCTCTACGGGTGGGCCGAGGCCAGCGATTTCGCCACTCCCTTCGTTACCGACCCGGCCCAGCGTTCACTGGTCGTCGGAACGATCGACTTCGACGACTCGATCGACGCGGCCGCCGTCGCGGCGACGCTACGAGCCAATGGCATCGTCGATGTCGAGCCCTACCGCAAGCTCGGCCGCAATCAGCTGAGGGTCGCGATGTTCCCGGCGGTCGAACCTTCCGACGTCGAGGCGCTCACGGCCTGCGTCGACTGGGTGATCGGCAACGCCGGGGTCACCGCGTGAAAGTTTTGATCGAAGCCGGTTCACCCGATCCGGCCAACTAGGAGGTTGAATTTGAGCGACAGGCCCAGAGTCCTCGTCAAGGAGAAGATCGCCGACACCGGTGTGGACCTCCTGCGTGAACAGTTTGACGTCGAGCTCGGGCTCGACATGGATGACGCCCAGCTGGCCGAGCGGATCGGCGAGTTCGACGCGATCCTGATCCGGTCGGCGACCAAGCTGACACCCGAGCTGATCGGGCTCGCCGACAACATGAAGGTGATCGGCCGGGCCGGGACGGGGGTCGACAACGTCGACATACCGAGCGCGACCAAGCGCGGAATCATCGTCGCCAACGCCCCGGAGTCGAACTCCGTCGCCGCGGCCGAGCACACCATGGCCCTGGCCCTCGCGCTGTTCCGCAACGTGCCGCAGGCGCACGGCTCGCTCGTCGCCGGACGGTGGGATCGCGCCAAGTACAAGGGTGCCGAGCTCTACGGCAAGACCCTGGGCGTGATCGGTTTCGGCCGGATCGGCCAGCTCGTCGCCAAGCGGGCGCAGTCCTTCGACATGGAGGTCCTGGCCTTCGACAAGTTCGTCTCCGCCGAGCGGTTCCGTGAGCTCGGGGTCGAAGGCGTGGACTCCGTCGAGGAGCTCTACAGCCGGGCCGACCTGCTCACCATCCACCTGCCGAAGACACCGGAGACGGTCAACTGGATCGACGCCGACGCGATCGCCAAGTTCAAGCCCGGGATGCGCATCGTCAACTGCGCCCGTGGCGAGCTGATCGACCTCGACGCGCTGATCGCCGGACTCGACTCCGGCCAGGTCGGCGGCGCTGCCCTCGACGTCTTCCCGGACGAGCCCTTCACCGAGCATCCCGTCTTCCAGCGTGAGGACGTCGTCGTGACGCCGCACCTCGGAGCTTCGACCGCAGAGGCCCAGGACCGCGCCGGCACCGACACCGCCGAACAGGTGATCGCCGCCCTGACCGGCGGCGTCGTCACCAACGCCGTGAACATCCCGGCCGTCAGTCCTGCCGTCATGGAGGTGCTGGCCCCTTACGTCCCGCTCTGCATGACCCTCGGACAGGTCGCGGCCGGCCTGGCCGCCGGCCCGATCGACCGGCTCGAGGTCGAGTTCCGCGGCGGAGTCGCCGAACAGGACTCGCGCCTGCTCGCGATCGCCGTCCAGGCCGGGCTTCTTTCCGGCCACACAGAGGAAGACGTCAACCTGGTCAACGCCCCGCAGATGGCGGAGGAGCGCGGACTCGAAGCGAGCGTCTCCAAGGAGCCGAGCGCTGAAGAGTTCACCGACCTGATCCGCGTCACCGTCCAGGCCGGCGGGGAGACCGTCTCGGTCGCCGGAACCAACGTCGGCCCGCGGAACCTGCCGTACCTGGTTTCGATCTGGGACCAGGGCTTCTACCTGCCCTTCGCCGAGCACATGGCCGTCTTCCGCTACTCCGACCAGCCCGGCATGATCGGCAAGGTCGGATCGCTGTTCGGTGAGGAAGGCGTCAACATCGGTTCGGCCGCGGTCGGCGCCGAGACCGGCGGCAGCCACGCCGTCATGGTCGTGACCGCGGATGCCCCGGTTTCCTCCGGCACGATCGACGCGATCCGGCAGCTCGACGGATTTGACGCGGGCTACTCGATCGAACTCTGAGGTTCCGGAGTTCCGGGGCCTGAGGGCCGGTCCATTCGGGCCGGCCCCGGGCTCCCCGCAGATCACCGGGCCGGAAAGCCGGCTTGACTGATCTCGAGATCCTGATCGCCCTGGTCGCGGTCGCCGTGCTCCTGGTGCGGCTGGCCGACGTGATCGCGATCCCGTATCCGATCGTCCTCGTCCTGGCCGGGCTGGCGATCAGCGGCGTCCCCGGCGTACCGGGAGCCAGCCTCTCCCCGGAGATGATCTTCCTGCTGTTCCTGCCGCCCCTGCTGTTCTCGGCGGCGCAGGCCACATCACCCCGGGATCTCAAGGCCGAGCTGGCATCGCTCGGCGGGCTTGTCGTGGGGCTCTCGATCACCACGATGGTCGTCGTCGCCGCGGTCGCCCAGCTCATCGTCCCGCAACTGGACTGGACCGAGGCGCTGCTGCTGGGGGCGATCGTCGCCCCTACCGATCCGGTGGCCGCGATCGCGACCTTCAGCCGGGTCGGCGTGCCCGACCGGGTGTCTCGCCTCGTCGAAGCCGAGAGCATGGTCAACGACGCCACGGCGCTGGTCTTCTACCGGGTGCTGGTCGCCGCGGTCGTGACCGGAGCGATCAAGCTCGGCCCGGCAGTCACCGACCTCGTGGTCGGAGTCGCCGGCGGGATCCTGATCGGCCTCGCGTTCGGCTTGGTCACCGTCTTCCTCCAGCGTCGCCTGCTTGATTCCGCACTGTCGATCCTGATGACCGTGGCCGTTGCCTACGGGTCATACCTCGCGGCCGAACACGTCGGGGCATCGGGGGTGCTGTCCGCGGTCGCCGCCGGCATCCTGATCGGCTCCCGCGCCAAGTACACGGTCGACGCGGAAACCCGGCTCAACGGGATCGCCTTCTGGGAGACCTTCGTATTCGCCCTCAACGTCCTGCTCTTCATCCTGCTGGGTCTGCGTCTGCCCTCGATCCTGGAAACGGTGAGCTCCGTCTTCTCCGCCGGCGAGCTGATCACCTACGGGGCCACGATCAGTCTCGTCGTGATCCTGGTCAGGCTCGCCTGGCAGTACCTGCCGGTGACCGTCGGACGCGTGCTTCCGCAGGCCCTCCGCTTCGACACGGGGGAGAGCTGGCGGGAACGGTTCGTCGTCGGCTGGTCGGGCATGCGGGGGGCGGTCTCGCTCGCGGCAGCCCTTTCACTGCCCCTAACGCTGGATTCCGGGGCTTCGTTCGTCGCCCGTGACCTGCTCGCCTTCATCACGATCGCCGTGATCTTCTCGACGCTGGTCCTTCAAGGCCTGACCCTGCCGGCGATCATCCGGTGGACCGGCCTGGACAAGCCGGCCCACTCGCCGCCCGAGGAGATCAAGGCCCGGATCGCGATCGCCACCGCGGCGCTGGACCGCATCGACGCGATCGTGCTCGAACGCCCGGAACTGCCGGAAGAGCTGATCGAGCGATACCGCCAGCTCTACCTCGACCGGGAAGAACGGTGGCAGAGCGTGTTGCAGCGAGACAACCACACCCCGGAGCAGGTCGAGCTGTTCCGATCGTTGCCGGACCTACGCCGGCAGTTGATCGACGCGGAGCGGCAGGAGCTGATCTCGAGACGGAAACGCGGACTGATCACAATCGAGACATACCGGCAGCTCGAACACGAGCTGGATCTGGACGAATCCCGGATCATCAAGCTGCCGCCCCGGGTTTGAAAGTCCGCCTACCCGTGCGCTACGCTCTGTGACGGTATGAATCAGCGGCTCCACAGCCCGGCGCTACTTCTCCTTCTCCCCCTCAGGGGGGATTGATCGCCGGGCGGCGCGATAGCCGCGAGCTGAAAGAGATTCAAGTACCACGCATGAAGGAGAAGTAGATGTCCATTCAGGACCAGAACGACGCAAATCGCGTCCACATTTTCGACACGACGCTGCGGGATGGCGAGCAGTCCCCCGGAATTTCGCTGAACGCCACCGAGAAGGTGGAGATCGCGCAGCAGCTGTCCCGGCTCGGCGTCGA
>JBEBXB010000149.1:0-5720 GCA_040391885.1 Conexibacter woesei
TGGAGTGCAGACGGATCAGGTCGGCTACGGCCAACGGGAGCAGCAGACCGACGAGGATTCCCGCGACTACCGGTACCGCGAAAAGGGTGCCGAAAAGGATGGAGATGGAATCGTCGATGTTGATGGTCTCCAGCACCTCGGATGCGGTGTCCCAGTTCCAGTCGGACACCGCCAGCAGTCGCAGCAGCAGAAACAGCACGGCGACGCCAGCGGTCAGACCGGTCGCCCGAACCACACCTTCGGTGGCGTCTTCCTCCAGCCGTTCGTCAACTTCGGGCTCACTCGACATTCCCGGGATGCTCCCAGTTATGCCCGACGGATCCCTGGTCGCGGTGGGCGACGCCGGGTCTGGCCGATGAAGTCACATACCGCTGGCGCACCGTAGATAGTCCTACTGAAACAGTCTCTGGGTAATGTTCATATAAGCTGAGTCCAGGGTACGGTCGATGACGTTTGAGGGAGGCGTGACTTGCATCCAGAAGTTGATCTTGGCGGGATGTTGCGCGTTAGGTTTCGTGTCGTTCGCGGGCACAGCCGTGGCTGGAGAGCCTGCTTCGTTTGGCGTCAGCGCACACACCATGGTCGGCGCGGGTGAGGGTACGCGGGACACAGAGTGTCCGGCCAAGACTCGCTTGGTGGTTTCGGCAGGTGGTGGAGTGGTCTGCGAGCTGACGGATTGCGCGGTTGGTGAGGTTGATATTCCGCCCGGTTGTGCCCCGGAACCCAATAGGCTGAGGCGAGAGGCCTGTACTGGCGTCGGAGAAGAATGCGTCCCCTGCCCTAGCGTCCTTTATCCGGTTGGCTACGAGCCTTATCCGCCGGACAGCCCTTGTCTGACGGGTTTCCCGTTTGCTTGTATCAGTGAGTCACAAGCCTGTTACACGTGTCCGGTAGGCAGTTTTACTCTAGGGAGAATGGGGGAGCCATTTCGTTGTGAGACGCTGAGAGAACGTGCTCCGACAGACGAATATATGCCTCCGGCGGTGCCTGTTCGGCTATCACTTAAGGCCAAGCGGAAGGTGCTTCGGGCCGGTTCGAAGCATCGGGTGGCGCTTGTGGTCAAGGTCTCTGCCGGCGAGCCGGTGCCGTTGACGGTTCGCCTCCGGTCAAACCGTCCCGGCGTGAAGGTTCGCTCCAAAATTACGTTCGGTCTCACTTCTTCACCACTGGTAAGGCGGGAGATTGTGATCCGCACAAACCGCAAAGTGAGGAAGGGCAAGGTCAGGGTCGTCGCTTGGTCACATTCAAGTTCGGGACGGTTGTCGGCGGTCGCTACGTTCCGGTTGAAAAGTCGTGGCGGTGGCAGCAAAAGGTCGCTCAGATAGTCCTGGTCCGATTCGGGTCGTACTGACCTGCTCGGCTACATCAACGACGGGCCCACAAACACGGGACTGAAACAGAGCAGGTGTCCTGCCCCGATTCGAGCCGTTCCTTGGCTCGATCTCGGTCGTCGGTAAGTTGACTCGGACGTCTACGGGTGATCCACTCGGGAGATGCCGTCGTCGCCCACCCCACGCCCATGCCCCGCGAACTCGGGGTCCGCAGGTTGTTTTCGAGGAGAGCTCGGCCACCAGAAACGGTGTCCGACCGTGGTGACCATCGCCGGAACCAACACGGTGCGGACGACGAGGGTGTCGAGCAGGATGCCGAAGCCGACGACGATGCCGAGCTGGGTCATGGTGATGATCGGCAGAACCCCGAGGACGGTGAATACCGCAGCGAGGAGGACGCCGGCGCTGGTGATGACTCCGCCGGTGCTGGCCAGCGCGGTGATCATCGATGTCCGGGTCGATTCGCTGGCCGCTTCTTCGCGAGCGCGGGTGATCAGGAAGATGTTGTAATCGACGCCGAGCGCGACGAGGAACAGGAAACTCAGCAACGGGATCGGGAGGTCGGTCGCAGGGAACCCGAAGATGTGATCGAAAGCCCACGTCGCCGCCCCCAGCGCCGCGGCCCAACTCAGGACGTTCGACAGTGCCAGGAGCACAGCGGCGACCACGGAACGCAGCAGCACGACGAGTACCAGCAGCACGACCGCGAGAATCAGGGGAACGATCAGCATGCGGTCTGACTTGGCCGCTGCCTGTTTGTCCAGATCCGAAGCGTCTTGACCCCCTACCTTGGGATTTCCCGGTGCATCTCGCAGGCCATCGCGGAGGAGCTCGACCGTCGCCAACGCCGCATCGCTGCCAGGGGCCGCTTCGAGTCGCACGTCCAGCTGGGTCAAGTCACCGCCGGTACTGGCGGGCATGACGTCCGCGACTCCGGGAGTGTCTTTCACAGCCCTCGTGACGTCCTTCACGGTGCCCGTGCTGGTCACGATCGCCGCGGGCTCACTGGCACCGGGACCGAACGTCTTGGCGATCGTTTCCTGCCCGAGGACCGAGTCCGGGCGGTCTCGCAACTGCTCGGACTGCGAGAGCCCGATGCTGCCCCCGATGTTGCCCAGGGCCAGCACGACCAGGAGCGCCAGGGTGGCGATCATCACCGGCACGGGACGGCTGGTGACTGCGGTTCCGATCTTTGACCACATCCCCGTTCTCGCCGGATCGGGATCGCCGAAGTGCGGCACCAGCGGCCAGAAGAGACGGCGCCCGAAGAGCAGCAGGGTGGGGGGCAAGAGACCCAGTACGAACACCAGGGCGGTGACGATCCCGAGAGCACCGGCGAGACCGATGTTGCGGTCGAACGGGAGGTCCGCGAACGCGAGGGTCGCAAGGCTGAGTGCGACGGTTCCCGAGCTCGCCAGGATCGCCGGTGCGGCATGGGTCAGCGCCGCACGCATAGCCCCGTGACGGTTCTCGTGTCGGCGCAGCTCCTCCCGGTATCGAGCGATCAGAAGCAGGGCGTAGTTCGTTCCTGCACCGAAGACGAGAACCGAGACGATCCCGGTGGTCGCCGCGTCGACGACCAGACTCGTCTCCCGGCTGAGGATGGCCAACAGGGCAGCGGCGACGCGATCGCCGACGGCGATGATGGTCAGCGGAACGAGCCAGAGCCACGGACTCCGGTAGGTGACCAGGAGCAACAGCGCGACAACCAGGGCAGTGATCCCCAGCAGCAGGCCATCGGCACCATCGAAGACGTTGGCCAGGTCGACCTGGAAGCCGGCGGGGCCTGTCACCTGTGCGCTGGAGCCCTCCGGGAGGCCAGTCGTCACCACCTTGCGGATGTCTTTGACCGACTCGTTCAGGCGGTCGGCCGCCTCTCCCGCGCCACCTTCAGGGACTGAACGCAGGGGAACGCTCAGGACTGCGGCGTCGTCGCCCGGCGCAAAGGTTGCCTTCGAGACCTTGCCGCCCTCGGCGATCTCTGCGAGCCTCTGGCGATCCCGTTCGATCCGTTGACGGTCGGCTGCGGTGAAGGCACCTTCGGTCCGGCTGTACACGACGATCGCGGGCTGGACCTTTGCTTGCGGGAGAAGCTGCTGCAGGCGTACGACCTCCGTGGATTCGGCGCCCGACGGCAGTCCGGCCGTCGGGTCGTCGATTGCGGCGACCGACCCGCTGAGGCCGAGTAGCAGAGCCGAAGCCAACACACCGACGATGAGCGGGATGAGCTTGGAGCGGTGCCCGGTCACAAC
Source organism: Conexibacter woesei (assembly GCA_040391885.1). Taxonomy (GTDB): domain Bacteria; phylum Actinomycetota; class Thermoleophilia; order Solirubrobacterales; family 70-9; genus 67-14. The sequence goes on from JBEBXB010000149.1 coordinate 3,584, forward strand.
GTCAAGCACAGAGGCCAGCAGGCCTGTCTTCTTAATGGGCGAGGTCGATGTCATGCGAAAGTTCTATCATGGAATCATTCGATGAACGAACGACCTCCTTCCCGTGGCTTCCGCGACACTGTCCCGGTGTCTGATCAAACTGATCCCGTGGGCCGCGCCAAGCTGCTCAAGCTGCTGCAAAGGCAGTCAGAGGAGGCCGTCCGTCTTGCCGCGGTCTTCGGCGAGGTTCACGGTCTTCACCAAACCGATGTTGCCGCCCTGGCTGTGATCGCCGAGGCGACCGAGACGGGGGTGCCCATCGGTCCGGGGGCCCTCTCGGCCACATTGCATCTCAGCCCGCCGGCGACCTCAGCACTCTTGGATCGCCTCGAAAATGCCGGTCATGTGATCCGGCGACGGGACCCGGACGACCGACGGCGGGCCATCCTCGAGATCCAACCCGAGGCAAGCGAACTCGCTTCCGCATTCTTTGGGCCGCTCGGGGCCGCATTCGAGCGCGCCATGGATCGCTACACACCGCAAGACCTCAAAATCATCGCCGCATTCCTGGCGGACATGACGGACGCGACCATCAGGACACGTGAACAGCTCGACCTCGGTGCGTGACTAACCCCGGTCTCAGCGACGAAACCTCAACGCGCTTTTCAGGCCTCGGGTTCGATCAGGCCGTAATGGCCGTCGTGGCGTAGGTAGAGCACCGCGCTGCGATCAGCTGCGGCATCTTTGAAGAACATGAAGCGGTGGTTCAATTCGTCCATCTCGCTGACGGCGTCCTCGAGCCTGAGGGGTGCGGAGAATCGACTGGGCTCACGCAAGATGCCGCCCGAGCCGTCTTGGTCCCCACTGGCCGAAGCATCCTGAGGGGCGATCACGGCCAGTTGACCGTCGTCCCGGAGGTAGACGACGGAGTCGGCGTCGGTATCCGAGTCGTGAAAGAGGTAGAAGCCGTGGTCGAGTTCGCTCATGACTTCGGCGGCCTCGATCGCCTTCAGCGGCACGAGCGCGAAGACTTTGCGGCGGATCACGTCGCGTTCACCGGGGGCCAGCAGTGATTGCGACGGACGCAGCGGCACCCACGTGTCGTGTTCCCACTTGCCCTCCGGTGCGTCGGCCGGCTTGCGTTTGCGGGTGGTCAGACGATCGATGTGACGACGAATCTGATGCTGCAGACGCTCGGACAGGTCATGGATCGCCCGGGACATGGTCTCGGCCTCGACCTGTCCTCGAATGACCTTTCCGCCCAGTGACAGATCGCCCTCTGCCCGGGCGGGACGCGGAATGCTCTCCTTTTCCTGACGGAGCACGACACGGACTTGGCCGAGTGGACGGCCGATGGTCGTCTCGAGCCCAGAGATCGCCTCCTCGGCCACCCCGACCATTTCGGGATCAACCGGACCGCGGCTCGTGACATCGACGTTCATGGGACCGATGATAGATGACGCGATTTTCATCTCCGCATTCTGGCTCAGCTGACCTCCAAGTCGGGACCACCGTCCCGGATGATGTCCCGACCTGCCTGGAGCGCGGATATGTTTGTTTAGCCGACAACGTTGGAGGAGCTGACTTGAACGAATCACAGGAATTCGAGATGGGGCCCGTCGACTATCTGCTGGTTGAGTGGCCCGGACGTCAACCCACCGGCCAGGCGTTGCCGCACCTGATCGATCTCGTCGAGCGGGGCCTGATCCGGGTGCTCGATCTCGCCTTCGTCACCAAAGGAGCGGACGGAACCGTGAGTGGCGTCGAGTTCACCGAACTGGTCGCCAACGTTCCGGAGTTCTCGTATTTCGAGGGTGTCTCGACCGGACTCCTGCAGGACGATGACCTGCAGGAGGCGGCGGAAGCCTTGGAGAATGGCACCTCGGCGGCGTTGCTTGTCTACGAAAACGCGTGGGCGGCACCGCTGGCGACCGCGCTCCGCAACTCCGGCGGCCAGCTCGTGGCGAGCGGCCGGATCCCCGTACAAGATCTGCTCGATGCGCTCGACGCGACCGAGCCGACGGCCTGAGGAGGAAGAACCATGCCAGGACTACTTAGAGGTGTTGCCAGGACAGCCGCCATCGCCGGGACCGCGACCGCGGTGAGCAACCGGGTCTCCCGACGCCAGGCGGAGCGTTGGTACGGCGAAGAGGAACAG
>JBEBXB010000150.1:0-5714 GCA_040391885.1 Conexibacter woesei
TGACCCACCCGGACATGACGCGTTTCTTCATGACGATCCCCGAGGCGGTGCAGCTCGTCATCCGGGCGGGCGACACCGGCAGCACCCGCGGCGACGTCTTCGTCTTGGACATGGGCGAGCCGGTGCGGATCGTCGACCTCGCGGAGAACATGATCCGGCTGGCGGGACGTGAACCCGGAACGGACATCGCCGTGGAGATCACCGGGATCCGCCCGGGAGAGAAGCTTCACGAGCAGCTTTTCGCCAGTGGGGAACGGTCGCAGCCGACCGCTTCGAAACGGATCATGAGAGCGGTCCGGGAGCGCCGGCTCGACCCGGTTTGGATCGAGTCGACCTTCGATCGGATGGAGGCTGTGATCGTGTCCGGGGACGAAGCCGACCTGGCGGAGACCTTGGTCGGGATCGTGAACTCACCGGGCTCCGATCCGCAACCATCCGGCCTCCCGCTCTAACATTGCGCGAGTCACACGGACACAGCGGGCCGGCCACGGCCTGACCCCGGACCAGATCAGACAGTGAAGACCAGCTCGTGAACAACGTGATTCAGACTGTCGGCGCCTACGCCGGGTTGGTTGCCCTGCTCGGAATCATCGTGCTCTCCCTGCTCTGCTTCGCCCAGGCGCGGGACATCCGCCGGCTGCGCGAATGGGCCGGTGGCGCACCCGAGCGTGACGCCGAGGTCCGCGAGCTGAGCGAGATCGTGGCCGAGGAGCGGTCGCAGGAGCTTCAGGTCCTGGCGGAGCGCGAACGGAGGCGCCTCGATCGCACCGGATACGGCGAGGGCGGATTCTGGGAGCGCCTGGGCAGGCCGGGGCGGATCATGGCGATCCTGTCCGCGGTGATCGTCCTCGGTGCCGCGGCCGCCTGGGCGGGGACTTCGCTGCTCGGAGGCGACGACGGCGGAACCCCCAACCAGACCAACCAGTCCGGTGCCGGGAAGAAGAAGTCCGGCAACAAGTCGGGCGGTGGGCTGAAGCCCGCACAGATCAAGGTCGGGGTCCTCAACGGCACCGGCGGTACCGAGTCCGGCCTCGCTGCCCAGTACGCGACCACCCTGGAAGGCAAGGGGTACTCGCTGGGCGCGGTGACCGACGCACCCGAGACCTTCTCCACGAGCATCGTGATGTACCTCAAGGGCAACGAGGCGGCGGCGAAGAAGGTTGCCCGCGCGATCAACATCGACGAGACCGGCCTGATGACCAGCGAGGTCTCGGAGCTCACGCCCGGCGCGATGGTGACCGCCGTAATCGGAACCGACCATGCCGGACTTCCCGCCGGTGGCTAGTGGCCGAGCCCACCGGCCCCGGGGCTGAACCCGGAAAACCCGGCAGTTCGACCGGCCTCCAGCGTCACATCCCCCTGATCACGGTCGCGTTTCTCATGGTCGGGACCGTGCTCGCCTTCGGCTACTCACAGCGTTTGAAGCGCGAGCCGCTGGTCGTGGACAGAGTCGAGTTTCGGGCCAGCGGAGCGACCCCGGACGGGCCGCGGCGGACGGTGTTCAGCCCCAACGGGGACTGCCGCCGGGATCGCATGACGATCAACTTCCGGACGACCAAGTCGGATCTAGCCGATGTCGAGATCATCGGGCCGGGCGGACGCCCGATCCGGACCTTGGCCCGCGGCCGCTTCTTCAAGCGGTATCGCGAGCACCGGCTGGTCTGGGATGGCCGCAAGGACAGCGGCCGCGTCCCCCGGACGGGTCGCTTCCGGGTCAGGGTGACCATGCGTGAGCTCGAGCGGGTCCTCTATCTCCCCGGGCGGATCCGGCTGCATAACTACGTGCCGCCGGATTCGGCCTGCCCGCCGGTGCGGGAAGACGAGTCGGCCGACATCGCACCCCGCGAGGGGGACAGCCGGTGATCGCGGCCTTCTTCGGGGTGATCGCGGCAGGTGCGGCCGGGATCGCGATCATCGACGGTCCGGGCCGTCGCCGGGCGGTCGCGATGGCCGTCGCGGTGTTGCTGGCCCCGATGCTGATCGCCGGTGACCAGTGGGATGCCACGCAGGTCATGGAGCTGCGCAACTCGCCGATCCTGCTGATCGCGGCTCTGCTGATGGTGGGGCTGGTTGCGGCGGCGGGAGCTGCCCTCTTCCGCAGCCGGCCGGTGATGCTGCCGGTGCTCGTCCTGTTCGCGCTCCCCTTCCGCGTGCCGATCGGCGTGGGTGGCGAGGAAGCGAACCTGCTGATGCCGCTCTACCTGGTGATGGCCGCCGGGGTCTTGGCAGCCCTTTGGCGGGAATTCGCCGGGAATGGCGGCGCGGCGTCCGACGCGGACAGCGACCTGTCGGCGAACCCCGCCGCCGACCCCGGCAACAACCGCGGCGCGGACCCGGGGTCGAAGTTCTCGCTGGCGGCCCCTCGCGGTGTCGCCTCCTGGCTGCGCCCTTTGCTGGCCGCATCCGTCCTGCTCTATGCGATCGGGCTCTTCTGGTCGGATGACCAGTCGGTGGGGATGCAGAACCTCTGCTTCTTCCTCGTTCCGTTCGCGGTGGTCTTCGCCCTGATGACCGAGGTCGGGTGGACAGCCCGCCGCCTTCAGGTGATCACGATGGCGATCCTGGGTCTCGCCGTGTTCTGCGCGCTCATCGGGTTCGTCGAGTGGGGCACCCGCTCGCTGCTCTGGAACGAGGCGGTGATCCGTTCCAACGATTTCCACGTCTACTTCCGGGTCAACTCGCTCTTCTGGGATCCGAACGTGTTCGGTCGGTATCTCGCCCTCGCGGTGACGATCGGGGCGGCGGCACTGCTCTGGGCGAAGCGTCCAGGGGCGATCTGGCTGCTCGCCGGGACCGTGATTTTGCTCTGGCTGGCTCTGCTCACGACGTACTCGCAGTCGAGCTTCATCGCCCTGCTGGCCGGGCTCGCCGCTTTGGCCGCGGTCCGCTGGAACCTCAAGGCGGTCCTCGGCGGGCTGGTCGCCCTGGCCGTCGCCGTCCTCCTGTTCGGCAGCTTCGCCGGCGGTCTGGTCAAGCTCGATCTCGGCGCGTTGAACAAGCAGACGTCGGGCCGGGCCAACCTGGTCGAGGGCGGGATGGACCTGTTCGAGCAGCGGCCGATCGCGGGCTATGGGCCCGGTTCGTTCTCGGCCGCGTTCAAGCGGGAGGTCGCCGGCCCCAACGCCCCGGTGACCGAGTCCCACACCGAGCCGGTGACGGTTGCCGCCGAACAGGGCGTGATCGGGCTGGTCGTCTACTTCGCCCTGATCGTCAGCGCCCTGGCGGCGCTTCTCTCCGGGTTCAGGAAGGTGATGCCCGGCCTCGGGGCGCCTCGTGGAGTGCGCGATCCGGAGCGGGGACTGGCGCCCGCCCGGGCGGCGATCTTCGCCGCCTTCGTCGCCGTGCTCGCCCACACCGTGACCTATGCGGGATTTCTCGACGACCCGATCACTTGGGTCCTGATCGCCATCGGCTATAGCCTCGCCTTCCCATGTCGGGCTACCTCCGCCGCCTAGCGAGCACTGGCGCCGCCTACACGGCGGCCAGCATCATCTCCAAGCTCATCGCGGTTGCGTTGCTGCCGCTCTATACGCGCTTCCTCACCCCGTCCGACTACGGGGCGGCGGAAATCATGTTCGGTGCGGTGGTCGCCGCCTCGATCGTGATCCGTCTCGGGGTGATCGAGGCGCTTCTCCGCTTCTACTATCGGCCCGACGAGGTACCCGACCGCGTGGTGGCGACCTCGTTCGCGACGCTCTTCTGGGCCGGCTCGATCGTGGCGATCGTGCTGATGCCCTTCGCCGGGCCGATCTCCGATCTCCTGCTCGGGGAACCGGACGCCGCCTTGGCCCGCGTGGCGATCGCCGGTCTCTGGGTGCTCACCCTGTCGGAGTACCTGCTGACCATCTTCCGGCTCGACGAACGGGCCCGGGCCTTCTTCGTGGTGACGATGCTCTCGGTCCTGGTCACGATCCCGGTCACGGTGGTCCTGGTCGCGGTTCTCGAGATGGGCGCGATCGGATTGCTGATCGGCAGCTACGGCACTGGCACCGTCGTCATCACCGGCCTGATCGTCTATCACCGCCGGCGCCTCTCCCTGATCCCGGATTGGCCGCTGCTGAAGCGGATGATGCGGTTCGGCCTGCCGACGATGCCGGCCGAGCTGTCGCTCTACTCGCTCAGCTTCATCGACCGCATCCTGATCGCCCGGATGCTCGGCCTGACCGAGGCCGGCCTCTACTCGCTCGCGATCAAGGTCGCGCAGTCGGTCAACGTCCTCGTGCGCGGGTTCCAGCTCGCCTTCCCGCCGCTCGCCTACTCCATCGTCGACGACGACGAGGCCCGCCGGGCGTACTCGGCGGTGGTCACCTGGTTCGTGGCGATCATGGCCCTGGTCGTGACGGGGATCTGGCTGGTGGCGCCCTGGATCATCCGGATATTCGCCGCGCCCGAGTTCTTCGGGGCTCACGAGGCGGTCGGCCCCGTCGCCGCGGGCACCGCGCTGTACGCCCTCTACATGGTCCTGCTGGTGGTGCTCGGCCGGACGGGCAGGACGGAGTTCAACTTCCCGGCGACCGTCGCTGGGGTCGTGGTGAACATCGGGCTGAACGTCCTGCTGCTGCCGATCTGGGGCATCGTCGGTGCCGCCGTCTCGCTCTGCGTTTCCTACATGGTGGTCGTCGGCCTGATGTACGTGTTCACCCAGCGGCTCTTCCCGGTCCCGTACGAATGGGGCCGGCTGCTGCGGATCCTGATCGCCACGGCCGTCTTGATCGCCGTCGGCGAGACCCTGGTCCCGGACGACGGCCTCGCCCCGCTGGCGATCCGGCTGCTCCTGACAGCCGCCCTGCCGGCGGTGCTGCTGGGCACCGGGTTCTTCACCCTGGAGGAACGTCGCCAGCTCACTCTTCTCACGAGGCCGGCGGAGCTCAAGGAACGGATCCGGGCGGCCCGCGCCACCGGCAGGGCGGCGGGCGGGGAAGCGGCCGGTGGGGAAGCCGCCGGTGGGGAAGCGGCCGGTGGGGCCGTCGACCGGGACGTCGAGGGTGGCCCCCGCGACGAGACGGCCGATCGAGGCCTATCCGAGGTCTACGAGGTCGAACAGATGAACGAGGACATGCGCGACTGACCTCATTTTCGAGCAAGGTGACGCGCTTTGTGCCCCTTATCGGGGCACAAGTTGCGTCAGCTCCCCGAGCGATCGGGGCTTTGCGAGGGCGATCCCGAGTAATGGGGACATGTTGTACCTTTACGCCTCGTAATTAGAACTCGTCCGTCGTGGCCCACTCTTGGAGTGGCAGGGAGCCGGAGGGCACAGGACAAGGAGTGTTCATGCTCAAGCGTTTCGTCTCGAGGCTCAGCCCTCAGGCAGTTGCGGTATTTCTCGTAGGAGGAATGCTGCTCGCAGGTAGTGCGACCGCGGCAAGGTCGATGATCAACGGCAATCAGATCAAGCCGGGGACCGTGTCTTCGAAGCAGATCAAGGACCGGACGATCACGGCCCGCGATCTGGCTCGCAAGACCATCAAGGATCTGAAGAAAACCGGACCGCGGGGGCTTCGCGGACCCGCCGGTGCGAAGGGCGCGCCGGGCGAGGTCGGCAGCAAGGGCCCGGTCGGTGCGACCGGAGCGAAGGGCGACACCGGGGCTGACGGAGCCGACGGCACCGATGGCGCTATCGGCGAGACTGGGCCGCAGGGCGAAAAGGGTGCAGCCGGAGCCGCCGGACCGAAGGGCGACACCGGAGCGGCCGGAGCCAAGGGTGAGAAGGGCGA
>JBEBXB010000151.1:0-5712 GCA_040391885.1 Conexibacter woesei
CCGACCACCTTGTCGACCTCGGCGTCCTTGGCGGTGAGGATGATGATCGGCACGGCCGAACGAGACCGGACCTCGCGACAGATGTCGAGTCCGCTTCTGCCCGGCATCATGATGTCGAGGATCAGCAGATCGAAATCGATCTCCCCGGCCAGACGCTCCTCGGCGTCGAGGCCATCCACCGCGACGGTCACCTCGAACCCTTCCTGCGCCAGCGCGTAGCCGACCGAGTCGCGTACCGAGGGTTCGTCGTCGGCGACCAGGATCCGGCCGACGGTCTGGCCGATGGCCCGGTTCGTGTTAATGCCTTGTTCAGATTCTGTTGGCGTCATGCGACTGGTGTTTCCGTCTGCTCAATAAGTGGAAGTCGAACCCAAAAGGTACTGCCCTCGCCCTCGACTGAATGCGCCCCTATCTCTCCACCCATCACATCGACCATCCGGCGGGCGATCGCGAGGCCCAATCCGAAGCCCTCCTGGCGACGACTCTCCGAGCGGCGGTAAAACCTCTCAAACACTCTTTCCACCTCACTTTGCGGGATTCCCGTGCCGGTGTCGATGACCTCCAAAAGGGCCTCGGATCCACCGATGCTCCGGCCCCGGACCGTGACCGTTCCCGGCGGGGGCGTGTTCTTGCAGGCGTTCGTCACGAGCCCGATCAGCACCTGTCGCATCAATGTCGGGTCGGCCTTGGCGGCAAGATCCGGCTCGACGTCGAGCTCTAGCTCCAACCCGGGCGGAACCTCGACCTGGGCACGGACATCGCCCACGGCGGAACCGACGTCGACCACCTCGACCTCTCCTGCCCCGAGCGCCTCGACGCGGGCCAGGGTGAGCAGCGACTGGGTCAGCCGCGACATCCGTTCGGCGTCCGCGGACAGCCGGTTGAGGAAGTGGTCGCGCGCATCCGGGTCGTCCTTGGCCCCGGACTGGAGCACCTCGATCGCACCGGAGATGCCCGCCAGCGGGTTTCGAAGCTCATGGGCGGCGTTGCTGACGAAGTCACGCTCGGCGAACTCCTTGCGCATCTCCTCGGTCCGGTCCCGGACGACGACCAGGACCGCCTTCTCGTCTCGGAGCGCCCGCGCTTGAAGGGTGTAGGCGTTGTCCCCTATCCGCATCGCTGGATGCGCGGCGAAGCCCTCGACGATCGCACGTTTGATCGGCAGCATCATCGGCTCCGGCGGGTTGCCTTCGTCGTCCAGCAGCTCGGTGGCGGCCGAGTTGCAGTACCGGACGGAACCGTCGTCGTCATCGACGACCATGACCGCGTCGTTGAGCCCGTCGAAGATCGCGGTCAGCTTGTCGCGATCGGCGGTCAGGACGCCGAAGCTCTCCTTGAGGGCGACCCGCATCGAGTCGAGCGAACGGGCCAGGTCGCCGATCTCGTCGGCGCCACCGGTGGGCAGGCGAACGTCGAAGTTGCCGGAGGCGAGATCATCGGCCTTGGCGGCAAGACGCTTCAGACGGGCCGTGATCAACGAAGCGATGCCGACGCCGAGCAACGCACCGATCACGATCGCGACCAGGGCGGCCCTGAGGCTCTCCCGGCGGAGCGCATCGATCGCGCTGCGGATCACGGTCGGGCGCGAGTAACGGCCGACGACCGCTCCCTTGGGGATGCCCTCCGAGATCACGGGAGCCCCGACCAGGGTGATCTCACCGCCCTGGAGATCCTCGGTCTTGCGGGAGCCGGCCAGGGCGCTCTCGAGGACGGCGCGGTAGGTGTCCCGGCCCGTGAAGTCGTAGCGACCGCCCTCCGGGGCGATGAGGTGGCCCTCCGCGTCGAAGTACCAGGCGGCGAAGCCCTCTCCGTTGGCCGCCCCCACTTCGGCGACGACGTCCGCGTCCGGCTCCGCAAGCCGGTCGACCAGGCGGAAGGTCCGGCCGACCGCGAGCTCCGTCGAGCGCTCCGACAGCAGGTCCTGGCTCGAGCTGTTGATGAACAGGTAGACGATCGCCGCGGTGAGGAAACAGACGAGCGTGAACCCTGCGGCGAGCCACAGGCGCATGCCGATATGTCGGCGCCTTGGACGAGAAGACCGGATGCGCATGAGCGGACCTTAACCGAGAGCGGTCGGTCACTCCCGGCCGTCGGGCTCCGCGACCACCTTTCCATGCCAGAATCGCAGCGTGAAGACACTGGTTCTGATCCCGGCGTGGAACGAGGAAAACTCGATCGAGGCGGTCATCGACGATACGCGTTCGCACTTCCCCGACGCCGACATCCTCGTGGTCGACGACGGTTCGACCGACCGCACCGCGTCATGGGCCCGGCGCGCCGGGGCACAGGTCGCGTCGCTGCCGTTCAACCAGGGGGTCGGCGCCGCCCATCAGACCGCGTACATCTACGCGATGGATCACGGCTACGACCTGGTGGCCCAGCTCGACGGCGACGGCCAGCACCCGGCCGGCGAGCTCGTCCGCCTGGCGGAAGTGGTCGCTTCCGGCGAGGCCGACCTCGCGGTCGGCTCCCGTTTCGCGGAGGCGAGCGACTACCGATCCACGTTCGCCCGCCGCCTGGGACAGCGGCTCTTCAGCCTGCTCGTGTCGACCTCCACCCGCCAGACTTTCACCGACACCACCTCGGGCATGCGGGCGTTGAACCGTCGGGCGATGGACCTGTTCGTGCGCCGCTACTCCTCGGAGTTCGCCGAGGTCGAATCCCTTCAGCAGGCGGTCCGCGCGGGCCTCGAGGTGGAGGAGGTGCCGGTGCGAATGCTGCCGCGTGAGCACGGTCGCTCCTTCATTACCCCGCTTGGCTCGGCCTTCTACATCTTCAAGACCCTCGTCGTCCTGCTCATCGGCCAGATGCGGCCCCGCCAGGTGAACTCATGACCCGGCTCGCGTTGCTGATCGGAGCCACCCCGGATCCCGTGGTCCGGCTCACGCCTCAGGCACGGATCGTCGCCGCGGTGCTGGCGCTGGTCTTCATGGGCCTGATCCTCGACCTGATCCGGCGCGATCGCCTCCTGGAGCGCTACTCGATCGTCTGGTTCCTGCTGGGCCTGGCGATGCTGGTCGGAGCCGCCTTCCCGGGTCTGCTCGAACTGCTCGCCCGGGCGATGGGTGTCCGCGACGTCACGATCGCGCTCTTCTCGGTGGTGCTGTTGATCCTGCTCGGGCTGTCGCTCAACTTCAGCGTCATCGCCTCCCGCCAGGCGAAGCAGATCACCCGCCTCGCCCAGCAGAGCGCAATCGAATCGGTCCGGCCCCCTGAGTCACCGCAGCCGTCAGGGCCACCGGGGTCACCGGGGCCATCTGGGCCATCCGACGAGACCGTGGCCGAGACGGACAACGAACCAGCCTGAACCAGAGGTAACGCGACTTGTACCCCCATAAGGGGCACAAATTGCGTTACCTCCCCCGGTCAGCGGCCAGTCAGCCGCGAAGGCGGGCTTCGAGGCGGAAGACCATCGCTTCGAGAGCGAGTTCCTCCGACACGTTCAGCTTGAAGCGGCGACGGGTCTCGGTGACGATCCCGACCGCGTCGCGGGCGGCGGCCGGTTCGATCCGGCCCGCCTGATCGGTGAGGACATCGATGCGATCCGAGTTGAAAGCGAGCTCAGGCGCCCCCGAGATCACGCAGACCCAGTCGCGGGCCCAGGCGGCGGCCAGGGAGAGGGAAAGATCCAGAACCGCGGTGCGTGACCGGCGCTGCGCCCGCTTCACCGCTTCGTCGATCTCGGTCTTGGTGTGCTTGATGCCCTCCTTGACCTCGCCTCCGAGCTCGGCCGCCACCCTTTCGCCGGCCTGCTCGCCGGTGTCCTTCGCCAGGGTCAGCACCTTGAGCCAAGGCGAGTCCGCGAGCTGATCGTCCAGGGCGGCGGTCATCATCGCCTCAACCGCCCCGCGGATCTGGTGGCCGCGATCGCGGATCAGGATCCGGGCTCGACCGAGATCACCCTGGGAAAGACGGGCCACGGCATCGATCCTTTCCGGCGGCAGATCGGCTCCGCCGGGCCGTCCGGCGAGCTCGGTTCGGATCAGCTCGACCGAAAGCGCTTCGAGCTCCACCGGTTGACAGCGCGACGCGATCGTCGGAAGCACGCCGTCCGTCTCGGCGCTCAGGAGCAGCAGGTGAGCATGTCGCGGCGGCTCTTCGAGCGTCTTCAGCATCGCGTTCTGGGCTTCGTCGTTCAGAGCGTCGGCGGCCTCGATCACGAAGACCCGGTGATTGCTCTCGAAGGGCTTCAGCGGTGCCTTCTGGATCACCCGTTCACGCACCTCGGCGACCGCGTGGCTCATCCCGCGCGGCTTTAGCCAGATCAGATCCGGATGGGGCGACGGGTCGAGCATCGCGCGGCGGCGGGTGTCGACCGGGTCCGGGCTCTCGTCAGCCAGGATCTCGGCGGCGAAGGCACGGGCGATCGCGGCCTTGCCGGAGCCTGGCGGACCCTGGAAAAGGTAGGCGTGAGACGGGCCTTCGCGCAGGGCCGCGGTCAGGGCCATGGTCGCTCGCGGCTGGCGGGCGCCGGCCTGTTCGAGCGCCGGGTGGCCCGCGTTCACCGGGCCAGCCTCGACTCGACCACTTCCATCACCCGACGGTGCACCTCGTCCGGGGAGCCGGAGCCGTTGACGGTCACCACCCGGCTCGGCTCGCGGCGGGCGATGTCTGCGTAGCCTTCGGCGACCAGCTCCTGGAAACGGAGCCCTTCCGCCTCGAAGCGATCATCAGACTGGGCGCGCCCGAGGCCGGTCGCGGGGTCCACGTCGAGCAGGATGGTGAGATCGGGCATGAGACCGCCGGTGGCGACCTCGCTCAGCTCCCTCACCTTGACGATGCCGAGCCCACGGGCAACCCCTTGATAGGCGACGGTCGAATCGACGAACCGGTCGCAGACCACGGTCCGCCCCCGGTCGAGGGCGGGGCGGATCACCCGGGAGACGAGATCGGCCCGGGCGGCACAGAAGAGCAGCAGCTCGGCCAGCGGGTCCAGCGGCGCTTCCGGATCGGCGAGCAGCCACCGGATCCGCTCGGCGGCGTCGGTTCCGCCCGGCTCGCGCAGCGCGATCGTCCGCTTGCCCAGTTCCTGGACCAGCATCGCTGCCTGGGTCGACTTGCCGGAGCCGTCGACCCCTTCAAGCGTGATGAACACGCGCCGGCCTCAGCCCTTGGCTGAACCGGAGCCGCCCCCGCTGCCGGCCCGGCGCACCCGGCGGGTACCGAGATCCGGCGGCTCGGGCCTGGTTCCGGCACGGGACCGGGAGGTCGAGGCGGCAACCGTCTTCGAGCCCGACTTGGCCGGAGACTTCTTGGCGGTCGTCTTCTTGGCGGTGCTCTTCTTCGCGGCCTTCTTCGCCGGCTTCTTCTTGCCGGACTTGGCCTCGGCGGCCTTCTTCGCCTCCTGGGCCGCCAGGCGCTCGGCCTTCTTCTCCCGCATCTCGATCATGGTCGGGCAGTCGTCGTTGAAGCAGAGCTTCCAGGGACGGGCGGAGGTGGCCCTAGCCTTGACCATCACCCGGGGGGTGCGGTGGCAGATCGAGCAGTTGTCCTCGAAAGGCGTGACCTCGTAGAAGTTCGGCTGAGGCATCGGGAAGGTCTGATCGCAGGCCTCGGGGTCATCCGCCTTCCAGCCGGAGCAGCCGACGAAGGACTTGCCCGACTTCTTGGCGCGGATGATCCGCAGCATGTTCGGCGAGCCGTCCTCCTGCTTGCGGCCGGCCTCCTGGCAGACGATGCAGGGCCCGAGGATCCGGTCCCGGTCCATCCCGG
>JBEBXB010000152.1:0-5700 GCA_040391885.1 Conexibacter woesei
ACAAGGCAAAGATCTACGTCGAGGGTGGCGGCGGCGGTAACGGTGCCATCTCCTTTCGGCGTGAGGCCCATGTGCCCCGTGGCGGCCCCGATGGCGGGGACGGCGGACACGGAGGCGGGGTCATGCTCGAATGTGACTCCTCCCGTCGCGATCTCGGGGCGCTTCGCTCCAAGCACTTCCGGGCCGAGAGGGGTCATCACGGCGAGGGCTCCAACAAGCAGGGGGCCCGTGGCGTCGATCTGGTGATCCCGGTCCCACCCGGCACCCAGGCGGTGTCGGTCACGGGCGCGATGATCGATCTGACCGAATCCGGGCAGACCGCGGTCCTCGCCAAGGGCGGCCGCGGCGGCCACGGCAACAAGCGCTTCTCCACCTCGGTGCGGCAGGCCCCGCGGTTCGCGGAGAAGGGCACCTCCGGCGAGTCCGGCTGGGTGGAGCTGCGGCTCAAGCTTCTCGCCGACGCCGGCCTGATCGGGCTCCCCAACGCCGGCAAGTCCTCGATTCTCTCCCGACTCACCCGGGCCGACCCGAAGGTGGCCGACTACCCGTTCACCACGCTCGAGCCCGTTCTCGGCACGATCGAGACGGCCGACCGTCAGGTCGTGCTGGCCGACATCCCGGGCCTGATCGAAGGCGCCGCCGAAGGGGCGGGACTCGGACACGAGTTCCTGGCCCACGTCGAGCGCTGCGCGATGCTGATCCATGTCGTCGAGCTGGCTCCTTCCGAGGGCGAGCCGATGGACAACTACCGGGCGGTCCGAGCCGAGCTCGAAGCCCGCGGGACCGGGCTCGAGGACCTGCCCGAGCTGCTGGTGCTGTCCAAGTCGGATCTCTGGACCGACGCCGACACCGCCGATCAGGTCGCCGAATGGGATGACGCCCTCGGCGAGGCCGTGCTGGGAGTGATTCCCGTATCCGCCGCCACCGGAGCCGGTCTCGACCGTCTGACCGAATCGATCGTCCGGTTCGTGCCGGAAGAGGCGACGGCGCCGGTGACCCTCGGTTCCGACGGGGTGGAAGTCGACTTCGAGGCCGAGCACCTGACCTACCGCCCCAAGGGCGAAGGCGGCTACTCGGTCGAGCGGGAGAACGAAGCCTTCCGGATCCACGGCCACGGGGTCGAGGTCCTGTTCGAGCGGTTCGACCTCAACAACGAAGAGGCGCTGGCCTATCTCGATACGCGGTTGACCGAGATGGGCGTGATGGCCGAGCTCAAGCGGGCCGGGTTCGAGTCCGGTGACGAGATCCGCGTCGGCGAGTACGAGTTCGAGCTTTACTGAGGAGGCCCGGCGCCCGGCCTCCACTCGCTCCGGGGGCGGCTGAAATAAGGTGGTCTGACCTTGACGCTGGTGGTGAAACTCGGATCCTCGATCGTGGCGGCCGACGACGGCAGCCTGCGGGTCGGCGTGCTCGATTCCGTCTGCGCCCAGGCGGCCGCGCTCCGGCGCTCCGGCGAGGATCTGGTCATGGTCACCTCGGGCTCCATCGCCCGGGGCATCCGGCTGCTCGGCCTGGAGGCACGGCCCCGGGCGATCGACGAGCTTCAGGCCGCATCGGCCGTCGGCCAGGGTGCGCTGTTCCGCGAGTACGAGACCCGTCTCGAGGCGGGGGAAGCGGCCGCGGCCCAGGTTCTCCTGACGGCTTCCGACGTCTCCTCACGGACGAGCTACCTCAACGCCCGCCAGACGCTGCGCCGGTTGATCAACTGGGGCGTCGTCCCGGTCATCAACGAGAACGACACCACCGCGACGGATGAGATCACCTTCGGCGACAACGACTTCCTCGCCGCCCAGGTCGCGATCATGCTGGACGCCCGTCTGCTCGTCTTGTTGACCAACACCGACGGTGTCTTCACTGCCGATCCGGGGTCGAACCCGGACGCCGAGCTGATCTCCCGAGTCGACGATTTCAACGAACTGGCCGGCAAGGACATCGGTGATCGCACTTCCGTCTTCGGCAGCGGCGGCATGCGCTCCAAGGTCGCCGCGGCGGAGATGGCGACCGAGTCCGGGATCGAAACCAGGATCTGCAACGGCACCGTCGACGGGACGCTGGCCAAGGCCGCCGCGGGCGAGCCGGCCGGCACCGCCTTCGCGATCTCCCGCCGGCCCAGGTCCGGCTTCAAGCAGTGGCTCAAGTACGCCAAGCCGGCTTCGGGCCGGATCCTGGTCGATGACGGGGCCGCCCGGGTGCTGCGCAAGTCCGGATCGAGCCTTCTGCCGGTCGGCGTGACCGCGGTCGAAGGCCGGTTCGACGCCGGCGACGCGATCGAGGTGGTCGCCGGGGGAGAGGTCGTCGGCAAGGGGATCACGAACTACGCGGCCGACGAGATCGACCGGATCAAGGGCCTGAAGAGCGCCGAGGTGCTCGAAAGGCTCCCGCACGCCTCCGAGGAGATCGTGCACCGCGACTATTTCGTCCTCGCCTGACCCCTTCGATACGCTTCCTCCATGGAAGCCACCGTCTCCTCCGCCAACAGCATCGTCGCCGACTGCGATGCGGCCAAGTCTGCCGCGCGCGCCATCGCCGCGGCCCCGACAGAGGCCAAGAACCGCGCCCTGGAGGCGATTGCGGCCGGTCTGATCCAGCGGGCGGACGACATCCTCGCGGCCAACGCCGAGGATCTCGCCGACGAGCGGGCAGCCTCCCTCTCCGACGCCTTGACCGACCGACTCACTCTCAACCAGGAGCGGGTCGAGGCGATGGCCGCAGGGGTACGGGCGGTAGTCAGTCTGGACGATCCGGTCGGTGAGGTGATCGAGTCAGGCACCCTCGAGAACGGCCTCCAGATGAACAAGGTCCGGGTGCCGCTGGGTGTCGTCGCGGTCGTCTATGAAGCACGTCCGAACGTGACCATCGACTGTGCCGCGCTGACCATCAAGTCCGGTAACTCGATCCTGCTCAAAGGTTCGAGCTACGCGGAGCGCACCAACAGCGCTCTGGCCGACGTGGTCCGGGAGGGGCTGACAGAGGCGGGCCTGCCCGAGGACGCCGTCGTGATGTCGACCGGCGGCGGCCGGGAGTCGATCGCCGAACTGGCAACCCAGGACGGCGTCGTCGACCTCCTGATCCCCCGCGGCGGCGAAGGCCTGAAGAAGACCCTCGAAGCCGTGGCGACGGTTCCGGTGATCTTCGCGGCGGCCGGTGTCTGCCATGTCTACGTTCACGCCGACGCGAACCTCGAGATGGCGAGGGCCGTCGCCTACAACGCGAAGATCCAGCGGCCCGGTGTCTGCAACGCGGCCGAGACGCTGCTCGTGGACTCCCAAGTGGCCCCGGCCTTCCTGCCGCCGGCCCTGGCCGAGCTGGCTGAGGGCGGGGTGGAGCTGCTCGGAGACGATGCCACCCGCGAGAACGCCGGCGACACACCCGTCGAAAAGGCCACCGCCGAGGACTGGGACACCGAGTACCTCGACCTCAAGCTCGCGGTCAAGGTGGTCGACGACCTCGAGGACGCGATCGAGCACATCAACCGGCACGGAAGCGGCCACTCCGACGCGATCATCACCGACAATCCCCAGGCGGCCGACCTCTTCGCGCAGGGCGTCGACTCCGCGGCTGTCTACGTGAACGCTTCGACGCGCTTCACCGATGGCTTCGAGTACGGGATGGGGGCCGAGATCGGCGTGTCGACCCAGAAGCTTCATGCCCGCGGGCCCGTGGGCCTGCGAGAGCTGACGACGACCAAGTACGTGGTCCGCGGTCAGGGGCAGGTTCGCCCCTGACTCCGGACGCCGACCGGATCGGGGTCTTCGGCTCGGCCTTCGATCCGCCGCACCTGGCGCATGTCGCCCTGGTGGCCGAAGCGACCTGGCGGCTCGGCCTCGACCGGGTGATCGCCGTGCCGACCGGCGATCCGTACCACAAGGAACGACGCCCGCAGCCCGATGCGGAGACCCGTTTCGGCCTCGCGGAGGCGGCCTTTGGGGAGCATCGGTCGGTCACGGTCTCGAGGCTTGAGATCGAGCGCGCCGGTCCGTCCTGGACGTCTGAAACGCTGGAAGCGATCGACACACGGTTCCCGGACAGCCAGATCCATTTCCTGATGGGGGCGGACGCCGCCCTCGGCTTCGGTTCGTGGCACCGGCCGGAAAGGGTCCTGGAACTGGCGAGGGTGGGGGTCGCTCCCCGCTCCGAGGTCGAAAGGTCGCGTCTGGTGGAGGTGTTCGCCGGGCTCGACGGAGCCGACCGCCTCGACCTCTTCGAGATGCCGCGGCTCGACATTTCCTCCAGCCTGGTCCGGCAAAGGATCGAGGCCGGAGAGCCGTTTCGGCACCTCGTGCCTGCGGCAGTTTCCCGAATGATCGACAATGAGGACCTGTATGCCAATTGAGAGCACCGAACTGACAAACGAAATCGCCCGCCTGGCCGACGCGAAGCTGGCGACCGACATCGTCGCGCTGGACATGCGCGACCTGGTCACCTACACCGACTTCCTGGTGATCTGCACCGCCCGCAACGAACGGCAGGCCGAGGCGATCGCCGACGAGGTCCACCTGCGGATGAAGCAGGACCGGAGCCTCCTGCCGGTGAACCCGGACCGTTCCGGCGACGTGGGGTGGTCCGTGCTCGACTATCTCGACTGCGTCTTCCACGTGTTCACCGAGGAAGCGCGGCAGCGTTACGACCTCGAAGACCTCTGGCACGAGGCACCACGACTCGAACTGGACCTTTCGGTGGCCGAAGACGGCTCAGCCACCGCCGCCTGAGCCGGCCCGGCGGCCGCCGGGCGAACATGCCTGTCTCAACGCGCTTCGGTAGAATCCGGCGGGCAGTTCACGAGGGGCTATAGCTCAGCTGGCAGAGCGCTTGCATGGCATGCAAGAGGTCCCCGGTTCGATCCCGGGTAGCTCCACTGACAAGAAACCCCGCTTCTGGCGGGGTTTCTCATTGCAGCAAGTCTTTCGGGTGTCTACTTCTCCGCTTCGGCCTTCAGGCCCTCGGCGGCGTCCTTGGTCAGGAACTCCTTGAGCTTGTCCTGGACGGGGCCCTTGATCAGGAGGCCGAGCATCCTTCCGGTGTCGCCCTCGAGCGCGTAGGTGGCCCGGGTCCGGTCGTCGCCGAGATCCTCGAGGACCCACTTGCCGGTCATCCACTTCAGATCGCCCTTCTTCTGTTCCCAGGTCATGCCGTCATCGGGCTGGTAGGAGAAGGCGAGCCGGGAGCTGATCTCCTTGACCTTGGCGTCCGACTTGATCTCGACCAGGCTGGGCCGGCCCTCGCCATCGGTCTCGAGCACCTTGATCGACTTCATTGAGTCCTGCCAGTCCGGCGTGTTCTCGAGGTCGGCGATGATTTCGTAGCAACGGCTCTTGGGCGCATCGATCTCGACCGTGCGCGAAGCCTTCAGGATTCCCATCAGCGGATCGTATCCACCGGATCGGCCAACTCCGTCGGCTAGATTGCCCCCATGACCGAGATCAGTCCCGAGACCAGCACCGAGATCAGCCTGAACGGCGTCCACCACATCAGCTGCATCACCGGTGACGCACCGGGCAACGTCGAGTTCTACGCGGGGCTGCTCGGCATGCGACTCGTCAAGAAGACGGTGAACCAGGACGATCCTTCCGTCTATCACCTGTTCTACGGTGACGAGAAGGGCACCCCGGGATTCGACCTCACCTTCTTCGAGTACCCCGGTGCCAGAAGGGGCCGCGCCGGTGCCGGGATGATCCACCGGATCCTCTTCCGGGTCGGGTC
>JBEBXB010000153.1:0-5689 GCA_040391885.1 Conexibacter woesei
CCGGGATCCCGGCGCTTCGCACCCAGCCGGAGGTCGCGGCGGAATGGGAGCCGCGCTTCCTCTCCAATGAGTACGACGGTCAGCTCCGGCCCGCCTGGGAGAAGCCCGGCGCGCTCGCCGGCATGGCGATGACCGAGAAGCAGGGAGGCTCGGATGTCCGGGCCAACACCACCCGTGCGGTGCCGATAAACGGTGGCGGGCCCGGCGCCGAGTACGCGATCACCGGCCACAAATGGTTCTGCTCCGCACCGATGTGCGACGCCTTTCTCGTCCTCGCCCAGACCGACGCCGGGGTCTCCTGCTTCCTGGTGCCCCGCTTCACCCCCGATGGCGAGCGGAACACCTTCCAGATCCAGCGGCTGAAGGACAAGCTCGGCAACAAGTCGAACGCCTCCTCGGAGGTCGAGTTCCGCGGCACCTGGGGCCGCATGATCGGCGAGGACGGCCGCGGGGTGCGGACGATCATCGAGATGGTCGGCCACACCCGGCTCGACTGCGCGATCGGCTCCGCCGCCGGGATGCGCAACGGCGTCGCCCAGGCGACCCACTACACGGCCAACCGCTCCGCCTTCGGCAAGACGTTGATCGACCAGCCCCTGATGACCAACGTCCTGGCGGACCTCTGCGTCGAGTCCGAGGCGGCGACCGCCGGGGTGATGCGCCTGGCCCGCGCCTACGACGAGGCCGCGGCCGGCGACGAGTCGGCTGCGCTGCTCCAGCGTCTCGCCACCCCGGTGCTCAAGTACTGGATCTGCAAGCGGGCGCCGTGGCATGCCGCGGAGTCGCTGGAATGCCTCGGCGGCAACGGCTACATCGAGGAGTCGGGGATGCCCCGCCTCTTCCGCGAGAGCCCGCTGATGTCGATCTGGGAAGGGTCCGGAAACGTCCAGTGCCTCGACGCGCTCAGGGCGATGGTCAAGAGCCCGGCTTCATCCGAAGCCTTCTTCGAGGAGGTCGGCGAAGCCGCCGGCGCCGACGCCCGGCTCGACGCCCACGTCGACAAGCTCCGCGAATCGATCGCGAACTCGCCCGAGACCCTCGAGGTCCGGGCCCGCCGGGTGGTCGAGGACATGGCTCTCGCCCTCCAGGGCTCGCTGCTCGTCCGCCACGGCGACCCCGCCGTCGCCGACGCCTTCTGCGCCTCTCGCCTCGGAGGAGACTGGGGCGACGCCTTCGGGACCCTCCCGGCCGGCGTCGACCACAGCGCGATCATCACCCGCTCAGCCCCGGCCGTCTGAGACAAAGATCGCGGCAAGCAAAAGGCCCGCCGAGGCGGGCCTTTTCACGGGTGAGAGGGAGAGCTACTCCCGAACGCCTGAAAACCGTGCACTCAACGTTAGCAATTTCCCCGCTGGATTCCAGGGGGTAGTTCGACAAGCAACAATTTGCACTTTTGTTACATCATCTCTTAGAATGTGACGTAAGATGGCAAGAATGAAGCGACTCCAGATATCCCTCGAACCCGAGCTGGATGAACAGCTCGGGCAGATTGCGCGCAGGGACGGAGTCTCCAAGGCCGAGGTGGTCCGTCGCAGCTTGAAAACCGGGTTCAAGCTGCCGCCCCGCATAGTCGATGATCCGATCTACGAGTTGTTTACGTCGGGTACTTCAGGCGGACAGGGCCGCCAGCCCGGTGAGTCTGTCGACGACCTTCTGTACGGACCCGTGAAAACAGACGAAGCTGAGGACGGGAACGGCGATTGATATTCGTCGACACATCGTTTTTCTTCGCGGCCTCGGTGTCTTCAGACTTCGAGCACGATGCGGCCCTGCGAGTTTTGGCCTCACTCGATCGACCAAATCTGGTAACCACCAACAACGTCAGGGGCGAGACTTGGACCTTGCTACGACGCCGTAGCGGTCACCACAGAGCGGTCCAGTTTCTCGATCTCCTGCAGCGTTCGCAGTCAATTCAAGTCATCGAAATCAGCTCCGATTTGGAACAGGATGCCTGGGCCTGGCTTCGACGCCACGACGAGCGGGTCTACTCCTTCGTCGACGCGACCAGCTTCGCGTTCATGCGGGAGAACCGGATCACGGAGGCGCTGGCTTTCGACGGGGACTTCGCCGCCGCCGGTTTCGTCGAGCTCCGAGTCTGAGTAGGAAGAACCTCCACCTCTTTGCAATGAAAAGGGCCGGTGTCACCACCGGCCCCGATCAACTCAAAAGAGTCCTGAGCGTCGGAGAGGACAGTCCAAAATGAGTAGTTTGATTTCGGAGGGCTCGGGTCACTCCGCGGTGATGCTTGGGCGCGCGGGCCAGAGGGCTACTGCCCCGATGGTTCCGGCGACGGCGATCGCTCCGAGGATCGCGGCGGCGGCGGGCAGGCCGAGTGCTCCGCCCGCGAAACCGGCGATCGGGTAGGTGAAGATCCAGCAGATGTGAGACAGCGAGAACTGGGCCGCGAACAGCGACGGTCGCTCGGACGAAGTGCCGCTGCGCTGGATCAGGCGGCCGGAGGAGGTCAGAACCATCGAGGTTCCCGCTCCGGCCAGGATCCAGGGGCCGACCAGGGCCGCGAATGAACCAACGAACAGCCAGGTCAGGACCATCGATACGGCGAGGGTGGCCCCACCCAGGATCATCACCGTCCGGTCCCTGATCTGACGGAGAACCCGCGGCAGAAGGATCGCCACGGTCATTGAACCCACCCCGAAAGCACCGAGCGCCCAGGCGACCTCGGAGTCACCCAGCCCGTACTCGCTCTTCACGAAAACCACCGTGTTGATGATCACCATCGCCCCCGCCGCCGCTACCGCCCAGTCGAGGGCGAAGAGACCACGCAGGCGCGGCACCGAGCAGAAAAGCTTTATTCCCTGATGGATCTGACTGACCGACCTCGCCCCCAGGTCACCTCGCTTCACCACCGGCACCGCGACCGCCAGGATCACGGCGGCAGAGACCAGGAAGGCGAATGCGTTCAGGGCAAACAGAGCGGAGTAGCTGATCACAGTCAGGAGAAGACCGGCCAGCATCGGGCTGAACACGGCTTCGATCTCGTAGGCGAGACGGTGGATCGACAGGGCCTTCGTGTAGGTCTCGACATCCTCGAAGATGTCGGGAATCAACGCCTGGAACGCCGGGGTGAATCCCGCCGAGGCCGCACTCACGATCACGATCAGCACGTAGATCTGCCAAACCGAGTCAACGAAGACGATCGAGCCGATCGCCAATGCCCGGATCACATCCATCGCGATCAACAACTGCTTGCGAGGGATGTTCGAACCCCAGGCGGCAACCACCGGAGACACCACCGCATAGGTGGCCACCTTGAGGCCGAGGACCACACCCAGCACCTCACCCGCGTTACCTCCGGCGAGTTCGAAGGCGAGCAGCCCCAGCGCGACCGTGGCGAGGCCACTGCCGACCAGTCCGATCACCTGGGCGGAGAAAAGCCACCGATAAGCCGGGTTCTTGAGCGGGGACGCCAGGCTAAGCGAGGACGAGGCCATGACCCAGACGATACGGAACCAGTTCAGCGGCCAGGCAACACCGGAAGGAGCGGCGCCTCAGCTCCGTCTCGGCCCGAACCCAGCCCCGTTATAGGTCGGATTGGTAGACGACTCGTGAGACCAGATGACCGACCTGGTCGTAGAGCGAACGGGCGGGGCCGTTGTACGGCTGAGTGAGCCAGTAGAGACGGGCCGACCCTTCGGTGCGGGCCCGTTCTTTCGCTGACTCGATCAAGGCTTTGGCGACACCCAGACCACGGCCCGAGGGGTCGACATACAGATCTTCGAGGTAGCACTTCCCACCCTCACTCCAGGTTGACCTGTGGGCGACACAATGGGTGATGCCGATCAGGTTCCCCGCCGAGTTTTCGGCGACCAGGCCGAACATTCCCTGATCGCGCTCACAGAGTCGCTTGAAGGTCAGGTCCGTAACTTCAGGGGCAACGGTCGTCCGGTAGAAGCCGGTGTACGCAACCCAGAGCGGCTCCCACTGCTCACGATCGGCGGGGGTCAGGTCACGGATCGTGAGGCGGCCGTCTGGGTCCTGAGGTGTGGTCATGCCGCCAGTATCGCGGTCAGCCTCGCTCGACGAAGCTGGTCGGGTCCACGGCCGCGACCCGCTCGACCAGGGCAGCCCCGTGCTCCCGGTCGTACTCGATCAGGGGGCCAAGCACCCGGTCAACGACCGCGCGGGCTTCCGAAAGGGAGTGAAAACCAGCCGTTGGGTCGCTGTAGTGCGCAACCGCCTGCTGCTCCGATTCGGCGATCTCGAACGCCCGGTGACCCTCCCGGACCGCCTCGGAAAGGCTGCCCAAATCGGACAACTGGTCGCTGACCCCGACCGTCAAATCAAGCTCCCCGAATACCTCGAGCACCTCCGAGAGAACGGCTTCCCGGTTCGAGGTCAGGCAGTAAAGCCACGGCTCCCGGTGCAGCAGCATGTGAGGAAGACCCCGCTCCGCCAGGGAGTGATGAATGGTGCGGGATGTGTCCCCACGGGAGCGGGAGGCAACCACCAACATCGGTTCTCCGCCGAGCTGGTGACGCCGCAGGCTAGGCCCGGCGGATTCCGGTGACAGCCGCCGGTCGAGCAGCGCCGCGAACGTTTCGCTGCCGAGGCGCCGCAGCTCTTCCCGGGCCGAAATCAGCCGCTCGAACTCGAGCGCCGCGATCGCCGCCACATGCTGAAGAGTGGCGTATGAAGGAAGCTCTCCGGTCCGGGAAACCGCGAGCAGGGAGACCGGTCGCTGCACCGGCACCGGAACGACGAGGGCCACCCGGTCCCTGACCTCGAGACGCCACATCCCGGGGATCGCGTTTTCATCATGGCCCGCGATTGCTTCGACCAGAGCGGTGAGGATCTGATCGGGAAGCGGCTTCGATCCGGAGAAGGCGACATCGCCCGTTGCGTTCAGGCAGATCCACAGGTCGCAGTCGATTTCGTCTCCCAGATGCCGAAACAGACCCGGCGTATCGGGGCTTTGGGCCATCACTTCCCGCACCCGGTCATAGACCCGTGCCACCTGGATCATCTGGTCCTGGGCCATGCTGCGGTTCGCGGCACCGACGGCACGGCTCAACTGAATGAACGGAACCTCGTAGGCGGTGATCAGGAGCGGCAGCGAAAGCTCGTTTGCCCGGTCGATCATTTCGTCCGTGATCGGAGGGGCAAGCATGTCCTCACCGATCGCCAGCCCGCTGACCTCGACCTCGGCGAGCTTTTCGACGTACTCGACCTGGCTTTCGCGGTCCTCGGGGATCCCCATCCCGACCGTCATCAAAAGATCGCCCTTTTCCATCCAGCCCCACGGCTGGGACAGCTCGCAGGAGTGAGCCCAGGTGATGGTCCGGTCGAGGCCTCGTTCACCGGCCCGGACCCGGGTCTTGAGATACGGGATTTCTGTCAGATCACGAACGGTCAGCAAGGGATCGCGCCTGGGGCCAGCTTACCTCCGGGCTCCGGCCCGGTTTATGGATCCGATCAGACCCAGGTGTTGGCGAGGCGGCGGGTCATTGCTTCGCTCAGACGAACGGCCTGGCAAACCGTGCCGAAGTCGACATTCGCGGAGATGTCGTTCGGCCAGTGGTAATTGGCCGGTTGCTTGTGCTCGGTGCAGGAACAGATCGAGACGGCCGGGTAGCCGGCGGCCAGCGGCTCGAGGCCGTCGGTGCCGTTGCGGATCCTCAGGTTGGGCATCAACTCGATGCCCTCTTCGTCCGCGGTCCGATCGGCGAGC
>JBEBXB010000154.1:0-5688 GCA_040391885.1 Conexibacter woesei
CCGACCGACATCCAGTTCGTCGCTCGTGATCACCGTCATCCTGGTGTCGAGCTCGGTGATCGGGGTGGCCGAGTAAGGGTAGATCCGGAAGGCGGGTGTGCCGAGCACCAGTATCTGTGGGTGCTTGGCGAGCACAGCGGTGATCCCGGCGCTGGTGAACGGCAGCGAATGCGCGTACTGGGGATGAGCGGTCGGGAAGCCGGTCGCCGGTTGGAACGGCGCCGTGTAGACCGACGCGCCGACTGCTTCGGCGAGTCGCACGGTCTGATCCCAGGCCCCGGTGAGCTCGACGTCGCCGCCGACGATGATCGCCGGCTTCTCGCACTCGACGAGGTCACGACCGACCTCGGAAGCGAGTTCAGCGTCGATCCCGCCGCCCCTGACTACGGTCGCCGTCGAGACCATCTGGCTCGGCCCTTCGAAGAAGTCCATCGGAACCGCCAGCAGTACTGGTCCCGGCACCCCACTCTCCGCGACGCGGAAGGCCTTCTCGAAGGCGGCCGGAACGTCGCGAGCGCTGGTCGGCTGATGTGCCCACTTGGTGACGGGGGAAGCCATCTGGACGAGGTCGAACGAAAGGGCCGGGTCGCTCTCGAGGTGACGGGAGTCCTGCTGGCCGACCACGACCACCGCTGGCAGTCGGGATTCGAGCAGGTTGTGCAGCGCGCCGATGGCGTTGCCCAGCCCCGGGGCTGTGTGGAGACTGATGACCGATGTCTTGCCGGACCGCAACGTGTACCCGGCCGCCATCGCGGTGACGCTCACCTCCTGAAGGGCCATCACGTACCGGATCCGTTCCGGGAGTCCGGCGAGAAAAGCCAGCTCTGTCGACCCCGGATTCCCGAAGATGAGATCGACGTCGTGTTCCGCGAGAACGGCGGAGATCGCCTCTTTCACGCTTGTCTCAGACCCGTTTTGCAATTTGACCCCTTTGGCTTGCGATCGCGATGCTGTGACCCGAATCGGCGAAGCTGACGAATGGACAATAAAGCAACTCTACCAATTCTAGATAATTATCAGACACTTGCCTATCAGTAGTTTTTGATGATAAAGTTCAGTTAGATGAATACCAATTCCAAAACCAACTTCGGGTCCGGACGGGAGAGGGTAGGGGTGCTTGGCGCTGGCACGATGGGCGCCGGCATCGCGATTACTCTCGCTCGGGCAGGTCACCCTGTGGTGATTCGGGACGTCGACACCGAACGGGTCGATCGCGGGATCCGGCAGGCGCGCTCGTTCTTGGAACGGAGCGTCAAGCTGGGCAAGCTCGAATCCGACGTCTCCGAAAAGGCCATCGCCGGGATTACCGGAACGACGGACCTGGATGCACTCTCCGACTGCTCGATCGTCGTCGAAGCGATCTTCGAAGACGTGGACCTGAAGGCGAAGACCTTCGCCGAGCTCGACGAGATCTGCTCCGAAGACACCCTCTTCCACACGAACACCTCGACCCTGTCGGTGACCGCGATCGCGGCCGGTTCTAGGCTTCCCGAGCGTGTGGTCGGGACCCACTACTGCAACCCGGCCCCGATGATGGATCTCGTCGAGGTGGCCCGGGGTCGAGTCACCTCCGATGATGCCCACGCCCGCACCGTGAAGTTCATCGAAGGCTTGGGCAAGGTCGTCGTCAACACCGCGGACACACCCGGCTTCCTCGTGAATCTGTTCCTCGTCCCGTTCGAGAACGACTGCATCAGGGCGCTCGAGGTAGGCATGGGCACGGTCGAGTCCATCGACAAGGCGGTCACCCTCGGTCTCGGGTACCCGATGGGGCCGTTCACGCTCCTCGACATCGTCGGGATGGACATTCACGAAGCTGTCTCGCTTCGCCTGTATGAGCAACTCCGCGAACCGCGTTTCGCGCCGCCGCCCCTGGTCTCACGAATGATCAGCGCCGGCCATCTCGGGAGGAAGACAGGCCGCGGCTTCTACGAATACGACGACAAGAAGGGGATGGGATCGTGAGCGATCTGATTTTTGATGAGCGCTCGCCGCTCGCGGTGCTGGGCTTCGGAACCATGGGTTCGGGAATCGCCACGCTGGCCGCACGCGCCGGACACCAGGTTGTCGTCCTCGAAGCCGATCAGGGCCGGATCGGTGCTGGGTTCCAGTCGATGCGGACCTTCCTCGAAGACAGCATCAGACGGGGCAAGCTGACCGAAGATGGTCTCGAAGAGATCGTCGGACGGGTCAAGGGAACCACCGAGGTGTCCGAGATCGCCGGGTGTGGCGTGGTCATCGAAGCGATCGTCGAAGACATCGAAGCCAAGCGGGAGCTGCTCACCCGGCTGGCGGAGGCGATCCCCGATGACACCATCATCGCCTCGAATACATCGGCGCTCTCGCTGACTGCCCTCGCGGCGATGGTGCCGCACCCGGGCCGGTTTGCGGGCCTCCATTTCTTCAACCCGGCGCCCCTGATGAAGCTGGTCGAGATCGTCGCCGCCGAGCAGACGGTTCCGGAGACCACCGAGTTCCTCGAGAAGGTGGCTCTGTCGCTCGGCAAGGAGTCGGTCGTCACCAAGGACCGTCCGGGATTCCTCGTCAACCGCCTGCTCATGCCGTACCTGAATCAGGTCGTCCAGGCATACGACGACGGCATCGCCACTGCGGAAGACATCGATGCCTCGCTGCGTCTGGGCCTGGGCTACCCGATGGGTGCGCTCGAGCTGCTCGACGTGATCGGCCTGGACAACCACCGACACGCGACGGCCGCGGCTTACGACCAGACCAGGGATCCGGACCACGCGCCCCCTCCGCTTTTGGGACGCATGGTCGATGCGGGGTTCCTCGGTCGCAAGACTGGCCGTGGTTTCTACTCATACGGGGAGGGAGACTGAAGATGCTGGGAGCGCTGCTTCACGAGTTCGGGGCCGACGGCTCCGAACTCCGAATCGAGGAACTCCGAGCCGGGGCCGGGCCCGGCCACGGGGAGCTGATCGTGGACGTCGCCGCGTGCGGCGTGAACTTTCCGGACATCCTCGTGGTCAACGGGAAATATCAGACGCTCCCGCCCCTGCCTTTCACTCCCGGCAAGGAGTTCGCTGGCGTCGTCAGCAAGGTAGGGGAGGGGGTCACCAGGTTCGCAGTCGGCGACCGCGTCATGGCGCAGATCGAGTTCGGCGCTTTCCAGGAGCGGGTCGTCGTCCACGAAAACCGCACCTTTCCGATCCCAGATTCGCTCCCCTTTGACGAAGCGGCAGCGTTCGGCCTCGTGTACGCCACCTCCTACTTCGCTTTGACCCACCGGGCAAAGCTCCAGCCCGGCGAGTCGGTGCTGGTGACCGGGGCCTCGGGTAGCATCGGCTCGGCCGCCGTCCAGATCGCTTCCGCGCTGGGGGCGGAGACGGTTGCGGTGGTGCGCGACAAGGCCGATGCCGACCGTGCGTCTGCCGATGGCGCCCGACATGTTCTCGTGGTGAAAGACCCATCGGAGCTCCGCGATCAGGTCCACCGGGTCACCGGCGGACGCGGTGCCGATGTCGTGATCGAAGCGATCGGCGGCGAGCTGTTCGGTGCCTGCCTCCGGGCCACGGCTTGGCAGGGGCGCATCGTCTCGGTCGGGTTTGCCTGCGGCGACGTGCCCGCGGTCAAGGCCGGGTACCTGCTGGTGAAGAACATCGGGGTCATGGGACTCCAGATCAGCGACTATCAGGAACGCGAACCGGGACTGGTCGCTGACGCCTACCGGCACATTCTGCAATTGCGAGAAGCGGGGAAGGTGAATTTCAGGATCGCTGACCGCTACGACCTTTCGGAAGCGGGCCGGGCGTTGGCGGCGGTCGCTGCCGGAGGCCTGGACGGGCGGGTCGTCATCACCGTCGGAGACGCGGCATGAGCACGCCACCGGACCTGCCGCTCTCGGGTGTCCGCATCATTGACGTGACCACTTCGTACGCGGGGCCGACGGCGACCATGTACCTGGGCGATATGGGTGCCGACGTGATCAAGGTGGAACGACCCAACGGGGGCGATGACGCACGAGCCTGGGGCCCACCCTTCATCGACGGTGAATCGGCCTGGTTCATGGCCGCGAACCGCAACAAGCGGAGCGTCTGCCTCGACCTCAGGACCGAGGGGGCTCAGCTGGTGCTCGACAAACTTCTGAGCTCGGCGCATGTCCTCGTCTCCAGCTTCAACCCCGCGAAGCTCGATCAGCTCGGCATCGCTCCGGACCGCATTCGCGAGAAGCACCCCCACATCGTCTACTGCCTGCTCACCGGCTTCGGTCTCGACGGCCCCGACGTGGATCGCCCAGGGTACGACCTGGTGGCTCAGGCGCGGGGCGGTTTGATGAGCATCACCGGTGCCGAGGGCGGTGATCCGCAGCGGGTGAGCACCGCCCTCTCGGACATCGTGGCCGGCACGATCGCCGCCTTCGCGATCTCCGCCGCCCTCCGTCGCCAGGCGGTGGTCGGAGAAGGCGAGCTCATCGATGTGTCGCTCATGGACGCGGTGCTCTCACTGATGTCGCCGCGGATCGCTTCCTTCGTGGCCGGCGAGGCGGAACCCAGGCCGAGTGGCGCCACCGACTCCGTGATCGCCATCTATCAGGCGTTTCCGACCGCCGACCGGGCGATCGTCATCGCCGTCGGCAACGACACCATGTGGCAGCGCCTCTGCAAGGCCCTTGACCTGGGCGAACTGTCGACCACGGAGAACCTGAGCGACAATGCGGGCCGTCGCGAGAATCGCGCGGAGCTAGTCGCCCACATAAGCGAGAGGCTCATCGAAGCCAGCGCCGACGAATGGCTGGAGAAGCTCCGGGCGCACGACATCCCGTGCGCCCCGATCCAGTTCCTTTCAGATGTGATTGCGGATCCACAGGTCGTGGCACGCAAGAACCTGATCGAGCTCGAACACCCGATCCATGGGACGGTCCCGTCGGTCGAGAGCCCGTGGCGGCTTGGGCGGGAAAGGGAGCCCCACTGTCCCCCGCCGACCCTCGGCGAGGACACCCGCGACGTACTGGTCGAGATCGGACTCGACGAAGAAGAGATCGCCAAGCTCGCCGGAGAGGGCTCGACCAACCTGGCTGCCGAGTCCCACTGAGCCGGACGGGCGGCTTCTGCCCGCCGGCACGGGTGTGTCCCGAAACCGCTTCGGGACACCCCCATTCCGGTGCGCCGGGAAGTCGGGTCCCCGGCGCGCCGCCCCTGGTCAGTCCGACTTCTCGGCCTTGGCTTCGATGGCCCAACGTTCCGTGATGGCGCTCAGGTCCGACCCGTCGGCGTCGAGAGAGGGTCCGGAGTGGACCACGCGGGCAGGCGTGCGGGAGAGTCGGTGGATCACGTTCGGCATGGACATCGACCCGAAGTCAGGATCGTCGATCCGGATGAACGATTCCCGCTCCTGGAAGTGCTTGTCGGCAAGGATATCTTCGGCGTCGTAGACGGCGCAAGCGGCAACCTGTTGCTCCTCAAAGGTGGCCAGCGCCTCTTCCCGGGTCCGCTGACCGGCCCATTCAGAGAGAACTTCGTCCAGGGCGTCGGCGTTCTTCACGCGGTCGGGGTTGGTGGCGAAGCGCGGGTCGTCGGACAGCTCCGGACGGCCGATGCCGTTGAAGATCCTGATCGCGGTCTCGGGGGTCGACCCTGACAGGGCGATCCACTTGCCGTCGCTGCACTGGTAGGCACCCCGGGGCGCCACGAAAGGCGCGCGGTTGCCGGTTCTCTCCTGCTTGATTCC
>JBEBXB010000155.1:0-5678 GCA_040391885.1 Conexibacter woesei
GATCGCTGAGCGATCCCATCGGGCTGGCGGTGACGGCCTGGAGCACCCCGGTCGTATTGACCTGGATGACCCCGCTCTGCGCGGTGAGCCAACCGAAGGGGCTGCCGAGGATCACGGTGTTCAGAAGGATCCAGACCATCAGGGCGTAGACCACCGGGGTCAGGAAGACGATCAGGGTCGACCGCGCCCGTTCGCTCGGGTCCTTCCTTCCGGCGACGATGAAGAGGATGGCGAAAGTGAAGCCGACGGCCCAGAGGGCGTAGCCGTAGTCGACCAGGACCGCGACGCCGATCGCCAGACCGGATGCGACGAGGTGCCGGGTCTCCCCCGTGATCTTCCACGAGATCAGCGAAAGCAGCCCGATCGCGGCGACGACCATCCCGAGCACGACCGGCTCGCCGTTGCCGGCGTAGAAGACGAACATCGGGTTCAGCCCGAAAAGGACCAGAAGCGGCAGCCGGAGGCCGATCGACATCTCGCATCGGCGCATCACCGAGTTGAGCAGCGCCATCAACATGCCGGCGGCGAGGGCGGTCAGGACCGGTACAGCCACCAGCGACGTCGCGACCGGCTTGATGAGGGTCAAGGGGAGATACGCGATCGCCCCGAGCGGGGCGGCGTTCAACGTGATCGCGGCCAGCTTCGGCGGCGAGTTCCACCAGACCATGTACGCCTCGTTGAGGCGATTCAGCGACTCGAATGACGCGATCCGGCCGTCGGTCAGCACGAAGTAGCCGACCACGCCGTAGATCACGGCGAAGACGGCGGCGATCACCCAGCTCTCGAACCTGGCCTTGGGTGCGCGCCCGCGGATCGGCGGCGGCTCCGCCGGGACTTCGCGGACCCTGGCCGCGGCGGCCTCGGGGGAAAGTTTGCCGGTCGGCGGTTGCCCGCCGGCGCCGTTTCCTGCGGGATCTAGCGGCAGGGTCGTCTCCTCGACCCCGTTGCGCGGGTCGCCCATCAGACGCCCGTCCTCTGCGGCGTCGTCGGAGTGCCGCCGCCTTCGAGGTCGATCCCGTGCTCCGTCTTCTCCCAGTAGAACGGGTTCGTGAAGAGCTGGATGAAGCCCTTCCAGGCGGCGATCGACATCAGGCCCCAGTAGAACGGCAGGAAGAGCGCGTACGGCGCCAGGTTGTCGTCACCACGGCGCACCGCGGCTGCGAGGCCGAGATACATGAAGACGAAGTTGCCGAGGAACAGCTGTGCCGCTGCCAGGTAGTACACCCATCCCGGGAATAGATCCTGGATGAACCCGGCCTGCGAAAGCGCGAATATCGTGGTCAGGAGCCAGAAAAGCGGGTTGATCAGGAAGATGAAGGTGCCCCCGATGAGGAGCTGGAAGGACATGAAGCCCTTGAATCCGACCTTCGTCAGCAATCGGAACGGGTTGCGCATGTAGACCAGCCAGGTCTGGATGTACCCCTTGATCCACCGGGACCGCTGCCGGACCCAGCTGCCGATCGCCGTGTTGGCTTCCTCGTAGGTCGTGGAGTCCATCATCGTCGTGCGGTATCCGGCCTGATGGAGCCTGACTCCGAGGTCGGCGTCCTCGGTCACGTTGTATGGATCCCAGCCACCGACCTCGACCAGCTCTTCGAGCTTGATGTGGTTGGAGGTGCCGCCCAGCGGGATCGGATCCTTGCGGGCGTCCAGCCCGGGCAGCACGAGATCGAAGAGCATCGAGTACTCGATCGAGAACCAGCGGGTCAGCATGTTGGTGCGCTGGTTGAAGAAGTTGAGCTTCGCCTGGATGCAGACGATCGAAGGGTCGATGTTCTCGAACATCAGGACGGCCTTCTTGAGCTGGTACGGATCCGGGCGGTCCTCGGCGTCGTAGATGACGACGTACTTGCCCTTGGCGCCCAGCAAGCCGAAATTGCAGGCCTTCGGCTTGGTCTGCGGCTGCGAGGCGGGCACCACGATCGGATTGAAATGCGGCGGGAGGTCTAGTGCCATGACGGCAGCGATGGTCTCGTCGTCGTCCTCCTCAAGGAGGAGCCGCACGTCGAGCTTCGTCTTCGGGTAGTCGAGCGATTCGATGCCGGCCACCAGATACGGGATCACGGCAGCTTCCTTGAAGAGCGGGATGAGGATCGTGTAGATCGGCAGCTTGCGCTCGTCCATGGCGGCGAGAGCCTCCGGGGTCGCGTCGATCTGGTACCGGTGCTCGAGCGCCGAGTAGCCGGCAACCAGCTTGTAGAGCGAAGTGAGCGTGTAGAAGACCGATGCCAGCGCGAAGACCACCACGAGGGTGTCGATCAGCTTCCAGATCAGGAAACCGACCAGGACCACGGCGGCGAAGATGAGGAAGCCCTTCTGGAACCCGTTCAGGACCATGTGGGCGGAGCTGTCCGGGAATCGTTCCATCAGGTTGGAACGGGCCGTGGCCGTGTAGGCATCGCTGTGGATGCGGCGCTGGAGCGCATCGATGTCGTTGCGCGGGGCGAGGAACTGCTGGACACGCAGCCCGGTGTGGCTCTTGATCTCGGCGGTGGCGTCCCCGAGGTCGTCGGGCACGGCCACATAGACGTTGCCTTCGTCGACCGCGATCGGCACGCAGTGGAGGCGCCGCTCCATCGGTTCCGGGATCACGTTGCGGGGCGCGTGGGCCGCGTCGAACTCAGACAGGTCGACGGTCGGCAGGTCGAGCTGCTCGGAGAGCACCCTCAAGAGGGCCCGCTCTTCCAGGGCTCCGCCGTGGACGAGGACCTCGCCGATCCGGCTTCCGGTGCGGTTCTGCTCCGCTACCGCCTCGCCGAGCTGCTCCTCGGTGACGAGTCCGCGGCTGGCCAGCTTCTCACCCAGGCGCGGCGGGATCGCCAGCCCGTGGCTGAGGAGGTCGTCGGCCGTGAACCCCACGCCTTCGGGCCGGCCGTTGCCGGTGAAGAGCCGGTCGATCGCGAGATCGATCTCGACCTGGTCGGAGAGCAGCCAGTCGGGCTCGTAGCCGGTGGCGTTGCGGATCGCCTGCTCGGCCTCGGGGTCGCCGATGACCGTGCCCACCACCGTCACCCGTCCGTCGCTGTACTCGACGGGGATCACGTGGTACTTGCGGCAGATCTCGACCGGGAGCAGGTGAGCGATCGCCGGACTCAACGAGACCATACGCTCGCTGACCCCTTCCGGATCGTCCCTCACCAAGAGCTTCTGGACGTTCTCAGCCATCAGACGCCCTGTCCCGGGGGCTTGGGCCGGGGTGTCGGCTCCTCTTTGCCCCGTTTGCGGTCACTGATGAGCATCGCCACGATTCCGGCGAGGAAGATGAAGAACGGGATCACCAGGAACGTGGTGAACAGCACGCAGAACAGAATCAGCAGGCCGATGACGAAGAAGAGCGCGCCGAACGCGCCTCCGCCCTGCCCGCTCACCGGTTCTCAGGGGCGGCCACGCCGCCCTCGCGACCGGCCACAGGTTGGGCCAGCGCGATGGTCACCGACTTTTCGTCCGAGTCGGTGACGTCAAATGCGACCGGCAGCTTGCGCCGCAGGGAGCTGATCAGCGAAATGCCAGCGTCCGCTTCGACGTCGATCGTCGCGGAATCACCCCGTAGCTCACGCAGGGTGGCACTGTGAACGCCGTCGGTGTCGGCGAGGGCCGACTCGACGACGCGGGCAAGGCTGAGATCGCGCAGGGGCCGGACGACCACCTGCACCTCTCCCGAAGACGGGGGGCGGAACCTCTCGGCGCCCGCGTCGGCAGACCCGACCCCGCCGGCTGCCTGGGCGGGAATGCCCGGCGGCGGACTGAAGTGACGGGTCGGCGGAAGGGATGTGGCGGGACGCCGAGAATCAGACGAAGGAGCACGAACTTCCGAAGGAACGCGCAGGTCGCCGGTATCCGGCGCGGGGCCGGATGCTTCCGAAGCCGAGTCGAGTCTCGCTTCGATTTCTCCCAGGCGAGTGGACATCTCCTTTCGGAGCGCCCTCAGTTCCTTGAGTATTTCTTTTGAACGGTCCTTGGCCAACGGTCTCCCGGTATCATCGCCGGTCAATCGGACGCAGGGGATCCAGGCGGTCAATTAAGCCGCATCCCTAACGATTGGCTGCCAACTATAGGTGACAAGGAAGGAAACCGTCAAGCGGCATGACGTGACAAGCAGGCCGATCGGCATGTCCGAACAGCATCGCGGGTACAACGACGTCCACGACTATCGTCGGAACCTCTCTCAATTTTCACGTCCATATGTGCTGATCACCGTGATCGCCTTCGGCATTTCGGTGATCGCGGCGCGGGACCCTGTCTGGCCTCAGTTCATGCTCGGCTGGGCGGTCGCGGTGGGCGGCATGTTCATCGCCTACACCCGACCCGGCCTCTGGCTCGTCGCCCCGTTCGGGGCCCTGGTCGGCATCGTGCTCATCCGGTCCGGCACCGACGGGCTCGAGAGCGGACTCGGGCCCCTGCTCCTGATCCCGGTCCTCGCGATCGCTCTTTACGGATCACGCCGCGCCTTGGCCGGGATGCTCTCCGCCGTCGTCATCGCCGTGGTGACGGTCCACCTCTTCACCCACGACACCCAGATCATCATCACCTCGGTCTGGCGGCAGGACCTGATCCTCGTGATCCTCGCCTGCGTTCTCGGCGTCGCGATCCAGGAGCTGGTCAGTCGGCTCCGGGCGGAACGGATCGTCAGCGAGCAGCGGGGCGAGCAGCTCGAACTGGTCTCGCGGATCACCCGCAAGGTCGCGACGAGCCTGGAGCCCAGCCGCACCCTGTGCGAGATGGCCGTCGACCTCACCGACGCCCGGGGAGCGGCGCTGTTCCGCCGACTCCCGGAAGGTCCCGGCCTGCTTGCATGGGAAGGGGCCTCACCGCGAGAGCTGAGGCAGCTCGGCGGAAAAGCCGTCGCGTCGGCTCTCGACGAGTTCCGACGTGCGGAAGCCAGCGACCAGGTGCGGGTGTACCGCCCCGGAGATCCGGAGCTGGATATCTGCGCCCCCGCCTGGATCGGCTTCGACGTGGGATCGCTGGTCTGCGCGCCGGCCCGCGCGGAGAACGAGGTCATCGGGCTCCTGGTCCTGGCCTGGCCCACCGGCCTCGACCCCGAGGATTCCGTCGTGCCGCTCGACATGCTTGCCGCGGAGGCATCGATCGCGATCCGCAAGCAGGAAGTGACCGAGCAGCTGGAGCACCTCGCCACGACCGACCCCCTCACCGGCATCGACAACCGCCGAGGCTGGAACCGGATGATCTCGGCGGCGGTCGGGAGGTCCCGGCGCTACAGCCAGCCCCTCTGCCTGGCCATTCTCGACCTCGACGGGTTCAAGTCGTACAACGACACTCACGGCCACCAGGCCGGTGACGGTCTCCTGCGCCGTTGTGCCTCGACCTGGCAGGGGATGATCCGGATCGACGACCACATCGCCCGTTACGGCGGCGACGAGTTCGTGGTCACCCTCCCCCACACCGAGCTCGAACATGCGACCGAGGTGATCGAGCGGCTGCGGCAGGCGGTGCCGTCCGAGACCCGATGCTCGGCCGGGGTCGCGCTGTGGGATGGCGAGGAACCGGTAGGTCGTCTCCTGGAGAGAGCCGACCGGGCGCTCTACCTGGCCAAGGACGAGGGTTCCGGCCAAGTCAGAAGTGCACAACCGGAATGATCAGGATGGCGACGATGTTCGCCACTTTGATCATCGGGTTGATCGCCGGGCCGGCCGTGTCCTTGTAGGGATCCCCGACCG
>JBEBXB010000156.1:0-5616 GCA_040391885.1 Conexibacter woesei
GACACCCATGCGAAGATCCCGGAGTACTTCGCCGCCGTCGACGCCGCCGCCCGCGACGCCGAGAAGACGGCGCTCATTTCCACCGGATGGGATCCCGGGGTCTTCTCGATCAACCGGCTCTTCGGTGAGTCCATCCTTCCCGACGGCGACACCCACACGTTCTGGGGCCGGGGCGTCAGCCAGGGGCACTCGGACGCCGTCCGACGGCTGCCCGGGGTTGCCGGGGCCGTGCAGTACACGCTGCCCGCGGAACCGGCCATCGAGGCTGTCCGGACCGGTTCCCGGCCCGAGCTGACGACCCGTCAGATGCACACCCGCGAATGCTTCGTGGTCCTCGAAGACGGCGCCGACGCCGACCGGGTCCGAGAGGCGATCGTGACCATGCCGGACTACTTCGACAAGTACGACACCACCGTGAACTTCATCTCCGCGGAAGAGCTGGAGAACGAACACTCGACGATGCCCCACGGAGGATTCGTGATGCGCGGCGGAGATACCGGAGACGGGCACCGCCAGGTGATCGAATACGGCCTGACCCTCGACGACAATCCCGGGTTCACCGCAAGCGTCCTCGTCGCCTACGCACGCGCGGTCCACCGGTTCGCTTCCGTCGGCGATCACGGGTCGAAGACCGTTTTCGACGTCCCGCCCGGACTCCTCTCCCCCAGATCCGCGGAAGAGCTCCGCGCCGGGCTTCTCTGATTCGGACCCATTCAGGATCCCCGGCGCGATCAGTGCCAGCCAAGACAAACACCCTCGGAGGAGATGCCCGATGCTGCGTACGATGCTGAAATCGAAGATCCACCGGGCGACCGTCACCGACTGCGATCTGAACTACGTCGGCTCGTTGACCGTGGACCCCGATCTGCTCGAGGCGGCGGACATCCTGCCCGGCGAGCAAGTCAGCGTCGTCGACGTGGACAACGGGGCGCGGCTGGAGACCTATGTGATCCTCGGGGAACGCGGCGCCCGTGAGATGAAGGTGAACGGCGCCGCCGCCAGGCTGGTCCAGCGCGGCGACACGATCATCGTGATCTCCTACGGTTCGTATGAACCGGCCGAACTGGCCAGTTACGAGCCGCGGGTCGTGCACGTGGACGCGGACAACCGGATCGTCGCGGCCGACAACGAAGTGGCGACGCTCGCGACCTGAATCTTCCGGGGTTCCGGCCTACACTTGACCCATGGATCCGCTTTCCGAGGAGCAGGTGGCGCAGGTCGTCGAGATCGCGATGGACCTTGCCCGGCAGGGCAGCACCGCCCAGCTCATGGAGTTCTTCGATCACGGGCTGCCGATCGACACGCAGGACGCCGACGGCAATACGGCGCTGATGCTCGCCGCCTACTACGGGCAGACGGAGACGGTCCAGGCCCTGATCGAACGGGGCGCCGACATCGACCTGCGGAACGCTCGGGATCAGTCGCCGATCGCGGGCGCCCTCTTCAAGGGAGCCGACGAAGTGGTGGCGGTCCTGTTGGCCGCGAACGCCGATCTCGA
Organism: Conexibacter woesei; assembly: GCA_040391885.1. GTDB lineage: Bacteria > Actinomycetota > Thermoleophilia > Solirubrobacterales > 70-9 > 67-14. The sequence continues at coordinate 1,499 of JBEBXB010000156.1, forward strand.
TGCCGGCACCCCGACCGCGAGAGACGCGGCCGGGATGTTCGGCAAAGAGGACCTACTGAACTAGCCGGTCAGGCCGGCACGTTCTCCGGGTTGGGCTCCGTCGCATCGAGGGTGCCCGCCTCGAGGGCCTCGATGGCGTTGCGGACACCTTCGCCGTAGGCCGGATCGGCCTGGGTGCAGTTGAAGATGTGCCGCTCGACCGTGGCCTCCGAGGCACCGTTGATCGCACGGGCGGTGTTGGCGAACAGGACCTGCTGCTGCTCCGGGCTCATCAGACGGAACAGGTCACCGGGCTGCTCGTAGTAGTTGTCGTCGTCCTCGCGGAAGTCGAACCGGTCGGCCGGGCCCTGGATTGCGAGAGCCGGATCGGCGTACTCGGGCTGCTCGCCCCAGCGGCCGTAGCTGTTCGGCGTGATCCCGGGGACACTGCCCTGGTTGCCGTCCACGCGTCCCTGACCGTCGCGATGGTAGGTGTTCACGTTCGCGGCACCACGCGGGTAGTTGACCGGGATCTGGTGATGGTTCACACCGACGCGGTAGCGGGCGGCGTCACCGTAGGAGAAGAGACGCCCCTGCAGCATCTTGTCAGGCGACGGACCGATGCCCGGGACGAAGTTCGCCGGGGTGAAAGCGGCCTGCTCGACATCCGCGAAGTAGTTGTCCGGGTTGCGGTTGAGCTCGAACTCGCCGACCTCGATCAGCGGGTAGTCCTTCTTCGACCAGACCTTGGTCAGATCGAACGGATGGAACCGGTAGGTCGCGGCATCGGCTTCCGGCATGACCTGGATGTAGAACTTCCACTTCGGGTAATCGCCCCGCTCGATCGCCTCGTACAGATCGCGCTGGGAGGACTCGCGGTCCTCGGCTACGAGCGCGGCCGCCTCGGCGTCGGTGAGGTTCTCGATGCCCTGCTGGGTACGGAAGTGGAACTTGACCCAGTTCCGTTCGCCGGCCTCGTTGATGAACGAGTAAGTGTGCGAGCCGAACCCGTGCATGTGACGGTAACCGTCGGGATTGCCGCGGTCCGACATCACGATCGTCACCTGGTGGAGCGCCTCGGGAAGGTTGGTCCAGAAGTCCCAGTTGTTCTCGGCCGACCGCAGGTTGGTGCGGGGGTCGCGCTTGACCGCCCGGTTCAGGTCGGGGAACTTGTGCGAGTCCCGCAGGAAGAAGACCGGCGTGTTGTTGCCGACCATGTCCCAGTTGCCTTCTTCGGTGTAGAACCGAAGGGCGAAGCCGCGGATGTCGCGCTCCGCGTCGGCAGCGCCACGCTCACCGGCGACGGTGGAGAAGCGCGCGAACATTTCGGTTTCCTTGCCGACTTCGGAGAACAGAGCGGCCTTCGAGTACTGGGTGATGTCGTTGGTCACCTTGAAGGTGCCGAAGGCGCCCGAGCCCTTGGCGTGCATGCGCCGCTCCGGGATGACCTCGCGGGCGAAGTGGGCGAGCTTGTCCAGGAACCAGGTGTCCTGGAGCAGCATCGGGCCGCGGGGGCCGGCGGTGACCGCGTTCTCGTTCTCGGCGACCGGTGCGCCGGCGGCGGTTGTCAATGGTTTCTTGTTGTCTTCGAACATTCTCTTGCTCCTTGTTTCTCGAGAGGTTGGCTATGCAGTCTTCAAGTCGGCAGTCAGGTCTTTGGCCTGGCAGTTCGGGCAGGTGCCCCAGTAGGTGACGTCGACTCCGTCGATCGCGAATCCGTGATCGTGAGAGGCCGCGGGGGGAACTCCTCCGTGTGGTCCGTCGACATCCGTGATCGCGCCGCAGCTGCGGCAAACGGCGTGCTGATGCTCGTCCCACGTCTGTCCTTCATAACGCGCCGGTGAACCCGGCAGGTCGATCCGCCGCGCCAGGTGAGCCTCGACCAGGACGTTGAGGACCCCGTAGACGGCCTGGGTGGATACGCCACCGAGACGTTCCTTGACCAGATCGATGATCGTGCCGACATCCTGATGCGGAACTTCGTGGATCACCGAGAGCACCGCCACCCGCGGTCGCGTCACTCTGAGCGACGCTCCACGCAACAGGTTTTCGGCTTCGGTTTCGACCACACAGACAGTCAAGCACTTTTTTGGAATGATTGCAAAACAGCTATGCGAAACCGCATTCCAACTGGGTTCTGATGAGTCCTATGTAGACGGCTCAATCCGATTGCCACCGGATCGGACTTCGGCGGTTACTGTTACGGGATCATGGGGAATGCCGCGAATCACCTGAGACTGCCCGCACTTATCGCGATCGGAGCGCTGACGCTCGTCGCACTCCTGCTGGGCGGCCGATCGCCCGCGCCCGCTCACGCCGCCGAGGTCGCCTGCCCGACGTTCCGGGTGATGCATAACGACAAGATCGGCAACGTCTCGTTACCCGCCGGCAGCTACGACGTCACGCTGCTCAACGGCGACCGGCTGACCTGCCCGCAGTCGACGAAGCTCTTCGCCGAGTTCCTGCAGGACTGGGACGGCAAGCTGCGCAAGCCGTGGGTCCTGAACGGCAAGACGATGACCTTCTCCGCCGGCAAGAACTCGGACAAGGGCTTCCGGGTCAAGAAGTCCGGTTCGGGCGGCGGCGGTGGCGGTGGTGGTGGCACGAAGGCTTCCTGCCCCGGTTATTTCACCGTCGTCCACAACGACTCGATCGGCAGCTTCAAGGTTCCGCGCGGCAAGTACCGGATCACCCTGATCGACAGCAACCGGTTCACCTGCGCCAAGGCCACCCGGAGGTTCCAGGAGTTCCTGCTCGACTTCGACGGCAAGTTGCCGCGCTCCTGGCGCCTCAGCAAGGCCAGCGCCACTTTCTACAAGCCGAAGAACCCGCGGGTCGGCTTCGACATCAACCGGGCCTACGGACCCTCCCCGAAACCGGACAAGGACACGAAGTTCGCCCGCTGCCCCGCCACGTTCCGGGTGCTCCACAACGATCGGATCGGCCAGCTCAAGCTGCCGAAGGGCCCGTACTACATCTACGTCGGCACCAAGACCGGCATGTCCTGCTCGGCCGCGTCGGACTGGTTCCGGCAGTTCCTCAACCGGACCGACGGCAAGCTGCCCAGACCCTGGAAGCTGAACGCCAACAAGGCCCGCTTCCGCGCCGGCCCCGGCGGCTACGTCTTCCGCGTCCAGCAGGCTTAGGCACCCCGCCCGGGGCCATCGTCCGGCGTCACGCCGCCGCTTCGCCGGCGGCGTCGCCGGGCGGCGCGGCCGGACGCCGCGTCGGCCTGAAGGTCTCGGCCAGGATCACTCCGACCAAGACCAGCAGAAGCAGCCCGGCGACGACGACCGCCGGCAGCTCGACCACGGTGGCGAGCAGGCCGACGGCCAGGCAGACGACGGCCCCGGCCACCCGCTTGACCGGCAGGCCACGGGTGATGTGCCACCGGATCGGGATGTAGGCGAGCAGATAGAGCAACGGCCCGGCGATGACCGTGAGCAGCCCGGACGGCTCCAGGATCCGAGTCGGGTGCGCGATCACGATCTCGTCTCCGACCGCGCTGAGGATGATGCCCGCGATGATCGGCACGTGGCCGAAGGTGTAGACGTCACGCGCGATCAAGGTGCGGACCTCGGCCTCCATCAGTTCCCGCTCGAAGGCAGATGACACGTAGTTGAAGTAGAGCCACCACAGGCAGACGGTCGACGCGAAAGCGAAGGTGAAGGCGGTCACCGTCGCGAAATCGAGCTCGAGCCCCGCCGTGGTGGCCCCGGTGAGGACGACCGTCTCGCCCAGCGCGATGATGGTGAACAGCTGGAAGCGCTCGGCGAAATGGGAACCGCCGAGGTTCCAGTCGGAGTTCGAGGCACGGGCAAGCCACGGAACCCAGTAGGTGGCGAGCGGACCTCCGTAGTCGAGGGCGAGGGCGATCAGCCAGAGCAGGATCCGGGCATCGCCCTCGGCCAGCCCGCCCCCGATCCAGAAGACCGCGGAAAGGCAGAACCAGCTCAGGATGTGGGCGGCACGGTTGCGCTCGACCGTTCCCCTCTCGGCGGCGGCGAAGGTCATGATCGAGTGACGGCCGACCTGGATGAAGACGTACGCCCCGGCGAAGAGCAGGCCGCGGTCGCCGAACGCTTCCGGGATCGCGATCGCCATCAGCAGGCTGGCCATCATGATCACGATCAGGAGCA
>JBEBXB010000157.1:0-5579 GCA_040391885.1 Conexibacter woesei
AGACCGAGTCGACGTGGCGCATCCGGTTGATGCACTGCTTGAGCTGCCCGGTGTCTCCCACTTCGATCACGAAACGGTTCTTCACCATCGGCGGGTTGGTCGTGCAGGTCGCGGAGATGATGTTGACGCCGACCTCGGCGAAGGTCCGGGCGATTTCCTCCAGCAGGCGGGTGCGATCGTAGCCGTCGATCTGGATCTCCACCCGGAAGGTCGCCTCGTTCTCCCCTTCCCAGGCGACCTCGACCATCCGGTCCGGATTGCGCTTCAGGTCCGCGACGTTCTGGCAGTTCGCCTGGTGGATCGTGATCCCGCGGCCCAGCGAGACGTAGCCGACGATCTCGTCACCGGGCACCGGTCGGCAGCACTTGGCCAGCCGGAGCGCGACGTTGTCCACTCCTTCGACGACGATCCCGAACTCGGAGGCCTCCCGGATGGCACGGCTCCGGCGGGGCGCGTCGGTGATGGTCTCGACCGGCTCCGGGTCGATCATCTCACCGGCCCGCAAACGCTGGATCAGCTTGTTGGCGGTCGTCTTGGCGGGAATCTTCCCCTGGCCGATCGCGACGTAGAAATCCTCCGCCTTGCGGAAGCCCATCTCCCGCATGACGTCCGCCAGCATCGGGGAGCCGGCGAACTTCTGGGGCGGCAGGTCGCGCTTGCGGAGCGCCTCGGACAGAGCTTCGCGACCGTCCCGTTCGGCGTCCTCCCGGCTCTCCTCACGGAACCAGGCGCGGATCTTGTTGCGAGCCCGGCTGGTCCTGACCAGCTTCAGCCAGTCCCGGGAAGGCCCCCGCTCCTGCTTCGCGGTGAGCACCTCGACGATGTCGCCGGACTTCAGCTGGTAGTGGAGCGGGACGATCTTGCCGTTGATCTTGGCTCCGACGCAGCGGTGGCCGACATCCGTGTGGATCGAGTACGCGAAGTCGAGGGGCGTCGACCCGGCCGAGAGGTTCATCACCTCGCCCTTGGGCGTGAAGACGAAGACCTCGTCCTCGAAGAGATCCTCCTTCAGCGACTTGAGGAACTCCGCCGGCCCCTGCTCGGACTCCGACTCGATCAGCTGCCGCAGCCACGTCATCTTCTCGCGGGAGCTGTCGCCGGTGCCGCCGCCCTCCTTGTAGGCGACGTGAGCGGCGATCCCGTACTCGGCGAGGCGATGCATCTCCGCGGTGCGAATCTGGATCTCGAGCGGCTTGCCCTCCAAACCGATCACGGTCGTGTGAAGGGCCTGGTACATGTTGGCCTTCGGCATCGCGACGTAATCCTTGAATCGGCCGGGCAGGGGCTTCCAGAGCGAATGGATGACGCCGATCGCGCCGTAACAGTCCTTGACCGAGCCGACGACGACCCGCATGGCGGTCAGGTCGAAGATCTCGTTGAACTCGCGGCCCTTCTTCGTCATCTTCGTGTAGATCGAGTAGAAGTGCTTGGCCCGGCCCGCTATCTCGGCATCGATACCGACCTTCTCCAGCTCTTCGGCCAGGAACCCGCCGGCGTCCTCGACGAAGCTCTCCCGCTCCGCCCGCTGCTGGGCGACGAGATGCTTGATCTCGGAGTACTTGCGGGGATGGAGGGTCGCGAAGGCAAGATCCTCGAGCTCCCACTTGATCGCGTGGATGCCGAGACGGTGCGCCAGCGGCGCGTAGATCTCCAGGGTTTCCCTGGACTTCGCGATCTGCTTCTGCTTCGGCAGGGAGCTGAGCGTCCGCATGTTGTGGAGGCGGTCGGCCAGCTTGATCAGGATGACCCTGACGTCGCGGGCCATCGCCACCATCATCTTGCGGTAGTTCTCGGCCTGGCGTTCGTCGCGGCTCTCGAAGGTGATCTCGGTGAGCTTCGTCACTCCGTCGACCAGCAGCGCGACATCGGGCCCGTACTCGGCCTCGATCTCGTCGAGGCTGGCGGAGGTGTCCTCGACCGTGTCGTGGAGCAGAGCGGCACAGAGCGTGTCCGTGTCCAGGCTCATGCCGACGCAGATCCGCGCCACCCCGACGGGATGGCTGATGAACTGATCCCCAGACTGCCGCTTCTGATCGGCGTGGTGGTGGCAGGCGAAGCTGAACGCCCGGGTCACCTGGTCGCGATCGATGAGCGCGACCGGCATGCCGGAGCTGGACGCCTGCGATTCGAACTGCTCGATCACGGCGAGCAGATCGTCGAGCAGGGCCCGCTCGCGGACGTTCAGTCCGTCGGAGAGTTCGCTGTTCTGTTCGACCGCCTGAGAAATCGGACTTGCTCCTTGTGCTGCTCGATATGTGCCGTGAAAGCCGGGGATCCGGCCAGTTCGATCTTCACCGAGGATACGACCCCCAGCACCCGGCCGGCGCCCACCCCGTCCGTACGCAGCAAACCGGTCTCCTCCAGAACCCGCACCAGGAGCGCCGCTCGCTCCGGCGAACGCGGCCTTTCGGGGGGCCCGGCGAGGGCGGCCCGGCACGTCTCCGCGGCCACCCCCGGACCGTCGTCGATGGCGCCGCATGCGCGGATCGCTCCGTAGACCTCACGGAGCTCGACGGTGGGATCCGACCGGTTGCCGGATGCCCGGACCGCGAACTCGAGCTCGTCCACGCCACCGACCATGTGGAGCCACCCGGCACCGGCCCGGGCGGCATCGAGCTCCGTCGCGGTCGCGGGCGGGTCAAGCAGCGCCACGTGCGGGAACCGATTCAACAGCGAAGGCCCCGTCCGTGCCAGCGTGGCGTGGTCGAGCAGCAGCACCTCTGCCTCCGTGACGGCTGCCGCCTGGCCCGAGGGACTGCCCTCCCAGAGACCGGCCACGTTCGCCCCCGGGTCGAACCGGGCCAGACCGTCCCTGCCTCCCAGGGCCCGCCATCGCCGGACCGCGTCCGCGGTGAGGATCGCCACCGGTTCACCGGAGCTGATCAGCTCCCCGATTCGGACCCCGGGCAGCCCGGTCCATTCGAAGGTCTCCCGCGTAGGCCCTCCGTCTTCCTGTCCCGTGTCGGGGGCTCCGGCCAACCGGGGAAACGGTTCGGGGGCCCCGGCCAAGGCACCTTCGAAACGGGCCCACCACTCGTCCGGCCCGCATCCCGCCAGCTCACCGGGTTCCGGCACCGGCACGACTTCGCGAACGTTCAGCCGGGCTTCGACCGACCCGTTCCAGTGGTTCAACCCGAGCTCCGCGACCACGTCGACCCGATCGTCCTCCTCCAGGCCGAAGCCGTTCCTCCCGAAGCAGACCCCCGCCGCCCGGTTGGCACCCGAGACGATCGTGAAGCGGCAGTGCTTGCCGTCTCCCATCTCCCGTAGGTCGGTGACCCTGGCCCCGGGGATCAGCACCGACACCCCCGGGTTCGCGTTGCCGAACGGAGCGAGCGTTTCGAGCTCCTCGGCCAGACCGAGCCCGAGGTCCTCGCCGCCGGCGACGATGTCGAACCGGATGTCCGGCTCGACCGGGTCGGTCCCGATGCGCGCCGCGACCGCCTCACCGAGGTCCGACCGGAACCCGTCTACCTGGCCCGCCTCGATCTGGACCCCGGCGGCCGCCGCGTGGCCCCCGAAGCCGATCAGATGCTCGGCGGCGTCGCCGATCGCCGCGTGGAGATCCAGCCCCGGCACGCTGCGGGCGGATCCGCGGCCGCGATCCCCCTCGAGCGCGATCACGACGGAGGGACGACCGTGCGCCTTGACGAGGCGCGAAGCGACGATCCCGACGACTCCGGGGTGCCATCCCTCCCCCGCGACCACGATGGCCGGCCCGGGATCCTCCTGCTCGGCAAGGACCCGTTCTGCCTCCCGCAGGACCTCTCTCTCCACCCGGCGACGTTCGCCGTTCGCGGCCCCGAGCTCCCCGGCGATCTCGGCCGCCCGTTCCGCGGAGTCCGAGAGAAACAGCTCCACCCCCGCGTCGGCACGGTACATCCGCCCGGCGGCATTGACGCGTGGCGCCAGCCGGAACCCGAAGTCCACGGCCGTGAGCTGGTCCGGGGTGACCCGGCATTCTTCCAGCAGGGCCGCCATCCCGGGCCTCCGCGCCCGCCGCGCGACCGCGACTCCATCCCGCACCAGCCGCCGGTTCTCGCCGATCAGCGGCATCACGTCCGCCACGGTGGCCATCGCGACCAGGTCCAGGTCGGCCTCGTCGTCGTCGGCGTTTCCCCCGCCGTCACGTCGCAGCCGGGAGGCGAGCTTCGCCGCGACGGCGGCTCCGCACAGCTGCGGGAACGGGTATCCGCAGATCTCGGGATGGAGGATCGGGCAGTCCGGCAGCTCCGCATCCGGCTGATGGTGGTCGGTCACCACGATCCCGAGGCCCAGCTCACCGGCAAGCGCGACCTCCTCCACCGCCGTCACACCGCAGTCCACGGTGATGACCAGTTCACTTCCTCGCTCCGCCAAAGCCCTGATCGCGTCGGGATTCAGTCCGTAACCGTCGGCTATCCGGTCGGGGATGAACCAGTCGCAGCGCCCGCCGAGGCCCCGGATCGCGTTGACCAGGATCGACGTCGCGCAGACGCCGTCCGCGTCGAAGTCGCCGTAGACGGTGATCTGGCGACCGCCCCTGACGGCATCCAACACCGTGGCGGAGATCTCGCCGATGCCGTCGAAGTCATCGGGGTCGTGCCGCTCGTCGGCGGCGAGGAACCTCCGCGCCTTCGCGGGATCCCCGTGCCCGCGCCGGGCCAGGATCGCCCCGAGCGGATAGCTCAGACCGGATCCGGAGGCGAGTTCCCGCGCCTCCGCGACCCGGTAGTGATCAGCCCTGAAGCCGATCGGACCTGCCTAGTGCTCGACCGTGCCTTCGCCGCCGCGCAGACCGAGCCAGTAGACGACGTAAGCGCCGATCAGGGTGCCCGGGACAGCGGTGAAGAAGGTCACGAAATCGGTTTCATTGATGCTGCGCCCCATGGCCAGCTCGATCACGGCGCCGGAGATCACTCCGCCGATGACGCAACCGATGAGGGCGCCGATGATCCCCTGCCAGAAGCGGTCCGGCACGAAGATGGTGAAGTGCCACAGCGCCAACGCGACCGTGAACCAGACGACGATCGCCATTAGGAAGCGCTCCCTTCGGTCGACTTCAAGCCAACGCCATCGGCATCGACTCCTTCATCGGTCTTAGCGACCTCGAGATCGGAGGCGAAGGCCGGTACGTGGCCCTGGGTCTCGATCTGCTGACGGTAACGACGACGGTAGACCGGCTCCCGCTCCTTCCACAGCGCCAGCACCGGCGAGGCGATGAACAGTGAGGAGTAGGCACCGGAGATGACGCCGACCAGGATGGCGATCGCGAAGGACTGCAGGGTCTCGCCGCCGAAGATCAGCAGGGCGATGACGCCGAACAGGGTCGAGACGCTGGTCACCAGTGACCGGGTCATGACCTCGCTCATCGACTTGTTGACGATCTGCGAGTAGGTGGCCCGTGGCATCTTCGGTTCGTTCTCGCGGATTCGGTCGAACACGATGATCGTGTCGTACTGCGAGTAACCGAGAATCGTCAGGAAGGCGGCCACGGTGGCGCTCGAGACCTCGAACCCGAGCAACGCGTAGATCCCCAAGGCGATCAGGAAGTCGTGGACGATCGCGATCAGGACCGGAACCGTGTACTTGCCGCCGAA
>JBEBXB010000158.1:0-5576 GCA_040391885.1 Conexibacter woesei
CGCGGTCAGCGACTACCGCGAAGCGCGGGAAGCCGTCGGGCTCGCCCCGCAGGAACTGAACATCGACTGGTTCCTCACCGTCGAAGAGACCCTCGACTTCCACGGCGGCTACTTCGGCATGAAGAAGAAGGAGCGCAAGGAGCGGGTCGATGAACTGCTCGAAGCGTTCTCCTTGGTCGACAAGAAGGATGACCGCACCCGGGAACTCTCCGGAGGCATGAAGCGGCGGGTGATCCTGGCCCGGGCCCTGATGCACCGGCCCCGACTGCTGATCCTCGACGAGCCGACCGCCGGTGTCGACGTCGAGCTGAGGCTCGAGCTCTGGCATTACGTGAAGCAGGCCAACACCGAGGGGACCACGATCCTGCTGACCACCCATTACCTGGAAGAAGCCGAGCAGCTCTGCAGCCGGATCGCCTTCATCAACGAAGGCCAGCTAGTCGCCGAAGGCACCAGCCCTCAGCTGGCCGATCGCTTCGGCGTGAACTCGCTCGAGGATGCCTACCTCGAGCTGGTCGGACGCAAGGAGCTTTCCCGCGCCCACGTCGGCCAGGATCCGGAAGAAGAGGTGGCCTCGTGAGCCCCACCATGATCCGCCTCCTCACCCTGACCCGGCGGGAGGTCAGCCGGTTCATGAAGATCAAGGGACAGACTCTCGGCGCCCCTCTGCTCGAGACCTTCCTCTACATCTCGATCTTCGGGGCGGCGCTTGGTTCCCGGGTCGGCGAGATCGACGGAATCGATTACGTCGTCTTCGTGATCCCCGGCCTGATCATGATGGCCTGGGCGATGAACTCCTTCACGAACAACTCGTCCTCGATCCTCCAGCAGAAGTTCCAGGGGGCGATCGACGATCAGCTCTCCTCCCCCGCTTCACCGGTCCAACTGCTGCTGGCGTTCTCGCTGGGAGGCTTCCTACGAGGCTTGATCATCTCCGTGATCACTTTCGTTGCCGCCTCGTTCCTCGTCGATCTGCCGGTGGATCATGCCCTGGTGCTCATCCCATCGCTTTTTCTGGTCGGGATGTTCTTCTCCCAGCTCGGGGTGCTGGTCGGCGTGCGGGCGGAGCAGTTCGACGACGTCTCCTTCGCCCAGACCTTCATCCTGCAGCCGCTGATCTTCCTCGGCGGCGTGTTCTACTCGGCGTCCCTCCTGCCGGAGCCGTACCAGACCCTGACCCACTTCAACCCGGTCTACTACATGATCTCCCTGGTCCGGTACGGCTTCCTCGGGATCGCCGACGTCAACGTCGCCCTCTCCCTGATCGTCCTCACGATCGCCACCGGAGCCCTCTTCCTGCTCAACCTGAGGCTCTTCCAGACCGGCTACAAGCTCCGGCGCTGAACCGGTTTGCCGGCTACTTGTAAGTCCGGATCACACCTTGCTGGGTCGCCGATTCGGGATCAGTGGAGTCTGTGAAGTTCAGAATCTGCAAGTTACCGTCGACGTCGAGTTTCGGCACAACCTTTTTCGGCAAATCGAAGGTCACGGTTCCCGCCTGAACTCCTTGCGGCTGAATCTCCTCACCTATCCAGGAGAAAGAATCTTGGATGTATCCGTTCTGAACGTTGAAATCCTCGGTGTAGACCCCAGGTCCCACAGAAAGTGAAACCTGACTTTGAGAGTCATCGAAATACACGGGTGACGAAAGTTTGTTCATGACTTCCAGGGTGAAGGTGACAAATGAACCCCCGGCCGAGTCAGACCCCAAAGAAGACGAAACTGAGTCCCGGACCTGGATGTCTTTAAGGGAGACGTTGAGCTCGTCGAGCTTCAGCTTGGATCCCCGGTTGACCACGACGTTCTCGACGCCATCCTCGAAGCAACTGCCTTCCTTGCCGACCTGTCGCGTGATGCCCTTTTCTTCGCAATCGGACTTATCCGTGAACCCCGACCCGTTGTCCGCCGAGTCATCCACAACCTCCTCGGACGTTTCGGTCAGATCATCATCTGGACTCAGATTGCTCGCGACCACATTCGGTGGCGCCGACCCGGAACTACCTCCGCCGGCGATTAGACCGATGCCTATACCTACCCCCAGAAGCAGGAATCCAGCCACGATTTCCACCAAGAACCGTGGAATCCTCGGCAACGTCACTGACACTGTCTTGCGACGCTCTTCGTCCACTTGACCCCCAGTAGTCATCACCGGTCACTAAAACCGGCCTTCTCCCAATCGAATGGCGAATCGTACCAAGGCTGCTGGGCGCTTCCGTCATGTGCCACATTCGACCGGGGCGACGCGCCGGCTCGATGCCGCGCCTTGGCGGTCAAGGACCGTCTCAGGCAAAAGGCCTCCCTGGGGGTGACGAAAGGAGGTAACTGGATTACTGCGGCATGCGCAGGACGGGCTTGATCACTTCGCCTGTCCGGGAGTCTTCCAGCGCTTGTTCGACCTGGTCGAAGTCGTAGTACCTCACGAGCCGGTCGAAGGGGAACCGTCCCTGCTCGTACAGATCGACCAGCCCGGTGATCAGCTGTCCCGAGCGACCTCCGCCGCCGAGCACACCGATCACCCGTTTGCCCCACAGCGCGGACAGGTGATCGAGCGAGAACGTGGCCCCGGCGGGAGCGCCGCCGACCAGCACGAGGGTCCCGAGCATCCCGACGGTATCGGCGACCGTCTCGATCACCGGGATGACGCCCGTGCAGTCGAACGCGAAATCTACGGTCGATCCGGTTATCGCGGAGACCTCCTCCACCAGGTCCTTCTCCCCCGAGTTGATGGTGTGGGTGGCCCCGAACTCGCGGGCGAGTTCCAGCCGGTTCTCATGGATATCGGCGGCGATTATTCTCGTCGCGCCCGTGCTGCCTGCCGCCATGATCGCCGCGAGCCCGACCGCGCCGACCCCCACTATGAGGACCGAATCGCCGAGTCCCGGCCTCGCTTCGTTCAGTACGGCTCCGGCGCCGGTGGCCAGCCCGCAGGCCAGCGGGCCCAGCATCTCGAGCGGCATTTCCGGGGGTACCTTGACCAGAGCCTCCGCCCGGGTCAGCGAATAGGTGGCGAAGGATGACTGTCCAAAGAAGTGGCCGCTGATCGGCTGGCCGTCCCGGGAGTAGGCGCTCTTGCCGGCGAGTTCGCCCTTGAACCGGCGGCCGGAGACGACGGCGTCCCCGGTCCGCAGGCAGTAGCGGGGCTGGCCGTCAAGACAGTTGCTGCATTCACCACAGAAAGGCCAGCCGATGATCACCCTGTCTCCGACGCTCACCTCCGTGACTCCATCCCCCACCTGCTCCACCACTCCCGATCCCTCGTGACCGAGGATGGCCGGGAAAGTCACGCCCATGTCTCCCGCCCGGGTGATCGCGTCGGTGTGGCACACGCCCGCAGCGGTGATCCGGACCAGCACCTCCCCCCGGGCCGGGGACTCCAGATCGATTTCCTGCAGGGTGAACGGACCGTCCTGCTCTTCGACTACGAGTGCCTGGATCTTCATGTGAGCTCCTTTGTCCGGTCCCGCCCGACCCTGCCTGAGTGGTACCCCGTCGGTGCCGGCCGGTAAACCCGGCGGCCCGACGGAACCGTTCAGCGCCTGATGCGGATGACCGCCCGGGCGACCGGTGATCTGTTCCCGAGCCTGTCCCGGGTCCTCACCCGGATCACGATGCGTCCCTTCCGGGTGATGCGGCGAACCTTCGGGACCGACTTCCGGTCCAGTCCGACCCCGGCCGAACCGTCCGGCAGCTTGCGGTCCGGGCGGGGAACAACCCGGACCTTCACCCGTCCCTTATAGACGCCCCGGGTGCCCTTTCCGGTGACGACGATGCGCGGTTTGCGCGGACCGGTGCGGTCGACCTTGACCGTGCGGCTGGCATCAGAGAAGGGTGTGACCACGGTTTCCGGTGCGGAGATGTTCGTGTCCGGCAGGATCGTCCGGCTGCTGACCCGGTAAACGTGGGTTCCTTGGGGCTCCGAGCTCAAAGCCACGCGGCCCGTCGTGACCGGCTGGCCTTTCACCTTCCGCCATTTCCGGGCTCCCCTGCCGCGGGACCGTTCGAGTGTGAACGTGCTCTGATCGGCTTCCGTACCGATCCAGCTTAGACGGACGGCACCCCGGGTCGTTCGTTTTCCGACGACGGGAGCGGCAGGACGCAGCCGGGCGAAAGCGCGGGCGTCCTCCTTCAGGTGGTCCGCATCCTCCTGGAGGATGAAACCGGTCCCGACCATTTCATCGGCGGCCCGGGAGTACTTCGCCACGTAATCGGAGTGGTCGGCGTAAAGCGAGTGGAGGAGCGTCTGGTCGAACGGGGTCGAGGAACCGAAGAGGCCGCAGAAGAGCGAGAACAGCGAGCCCCCGGCCCCCGTCTCATTGATCCCGTCGTTGACCGCCACCGGCACGGTGACGTCGGGGTATCTGATTCCACCCCGGGCGATTCCGTATTCGTCCCGGTCGAGCGTGTTGTCCGGCAGGTACTGTCCCCGCGCTGCGATCGGCGGGGCCGAGCCTCCTGCGGCCCACTCGACGATGTGTCGGATCGCCGCGTTCTGCGTGTAGGGCCACTTGACCAGCGAAAGTGGGAACTTCTGGCACTCCGCGGTGACTGCCGCGAAGTCGCGTGTGAAGACGGGATTCAGGTTGTCGAACGCGACCCGCGGAAGGTGCGATCCCCCGGCGACCTCCCAGTGGCGGATGGAGGCGGTGTCGGGAAACGTGTCCGCTGGTTGCGGCATCCGGTTCTCGTTCTCACTGATGATCCGCACCGTCTTTTCCGGACGGTCGGTCCGGAGCGGCGCGGTGCAGACGGTCAACAGGTACGCGTCGACGATCTCGTGGAGCGGCTCGATCCGGTTGTAGTGGTTGGAAAGGCGGCTGCAGGATTGCGACTCGCCTGAGGCGATCACGGTCGAGGGTGCGATCCCACCGAGGGGGTCGACGCCCTTCCTGCCGCCCTTCAGCGCTTTCACCACGGAGGAGAAAACGTCGTAGGAGAGCGCATCGGCATCCGGGCCCGGAACCGCCCCGTTGCCGTTGACGGTGAGGCTCGAGTAGCGGCCGGCGTCAAAGCTCTTCAGCGAGTTCACACCGATCGACTGGGCCGTGACGCCGACGAAGGTGTACCCGTTATTGAGCAGGAAGTAGGGATCGCCGAACCAGTTGAACTCGACGTCCTGGGTGGAGGTCACGTTGTTCCATTCGGTGATCACCGTCCCGTTCGCCTGAGCCGGGACCGCGGGACGACGGACGACGATCCGGGTCCTGAACGGGAACCGGCCGTCATCTCCGGCTCCGCCGGTTTCGATTCTGGGCGCCGGGTCATCGATCGCACCGCCGGTGTCGTAACGGTAGGCCTGCCCTTCCAGGAAGTACTCCTGCTCCACGTACCCGTACCGCTCCAGATCGATGTCGGTCGCCAGGTAGGGATGCGAGCCGGCGGTCACCGCGATCGGTCCACTGACCGTAGAGGTCGGGATGTCATTCACCCCGGCCGAAGCCGAACCGGCCCACAGGCCAGCTGTCATCCCCACCAAACCAACGATCCACGAAACGTTCCTGACGAAACCCACCAGACCCCTTCCCCGTAGGCACTCTCCAGGTGGAACCTCGCGCGGAAGACGCCCCCTGTCGGCCCGC
>JBEBXB010000159.1:0-5450 GCA_040391885.1 Conexibacter woesei
CCAGGAGACGGTCCGGCCACGGAGGGCATCGCGGCGAGAGAACTCGGACATGGTGTCCGCCTCAGCGGCTTCGAGCCGGGCCGCGACGGCTTCGTTGAGCGCGGCCGTGGCAGAGGCGATCGTCGCCCCGCGGCCGATCGAGGTGGCCCGCCCACGGAGCTCTTCCGGAAACTGTGACTCGGCGATCGAAAGGTTGAGCCCGATACCGACCACCGCCCAACCTTCCTGAATCCGAGCCTCGACGAGGATTCCGGCGCACTTGCGGCCCTCGATCCAGATGTCGTTCGGCCACTTGACCTCCGCCCGGGGGACACCGAGGGCTTCGGCGGCTTCGCAGGCGGCGACACCGACCTGGAGCGGCAGGGTCCCGGGAACCGCGACTTCGCGCCGGAGGATCAGCGACCAGGCCAGCGCCGAACCGGCGGGTGTCGACCAAGGCCGGCCCTGACGGCCCCGGCCCTCGGTCTGCTCCTCGCTGGTGACGACGGTGCCGGAAGGGGCCCCCTTCGCGGCCAGGTCGCGGGCGACCTGATTGGTCGAGCCGACGGTCCGGAAGTGGAGGTGGGGACGGCCGATCTTCACCCGGCGGAGGCTACCCGTCCACCGGCCGGGACTCCGTCCACCCAAAGGGGTCAGGCCGGGGTGATGCTCAGTTCGTCGTCGGGGCCGAGGGCGAACTGCCGGGCGGCGTCGCCGCGATTGACCGCGAGCGTGAGCCGGCCCGACGAATCGCAGTAGAGGAGCGGCTGCCCGGGCTCCGCGTCGCCGAAGGTCTCGCCGAAAACGATCTCCAGCGCGGCCGTCCCGCCGAACTCGACCAGGGCGGTCCGCCCCTCGGCGAGAAAGGACCGTTCGACCAGGCCGCGGTCGGCGTCGAGGACGACGTTGCCGAATCGATCGCTGATCAGGACGTGCACCAGCAGGCGGTCGTTGCCGAGCTCGGGTTCGGGCAGGTCGAGCGGAACCAGGGTGGCCGGGTCGAAGGTCGTTCCGAGCCCCGCGAGATCGACCCCGGCCGCCAGCGATGCCGCGACCGGGCTGAAGACGTCGCGACCGTGGAAGGTCGGGCTGGTCGGCAGGAGCCGGACCGAAGAAGCCGAGATCTCGACCGCGCCGTCGGCCCCTCCCAGCCGGTCGATCGCCGGAGCCAGCAGCCCGTTGTCCGGTCCGACGAGGTAGTGGTCCCCGGCGGCGACCGCCACCGCCCGGCGGTCCGTCCCCACCCCCGGGTCGACGACCGCCAGGTGCACCGCCGGCGGCGAGAACTCGGCGAAGGCGGCCAGCGCAAGGGCGCCACGCCGAACGTCCCCCGGGGCGATCCCATGGGACACGTCGATCACCCGGATCTCCGGATCGATCCGGGCGATGACCGCGTGGCAGACCCCGGCGAACTCATCCTCGGAGCCGAAGTCGGTCAGGAAGGAGATCGGTAGCGACGAGCGACGATCGGTCGTCGACATCACGTCACGGCCCGGACAACCGCTTCGACGAGACCGTCGAGATCGTGACGATCAGCTTCGACGGCGACCTCGATCCCGGCCTCGTGGGCCGCGCCGCTGGTGACCGGTCCGATCGTGACCGCTCGCGGCCCGCCGCGATCGGCAGGATCAGGTCCCGCGATCCAGTCGACCCCGGCCGCGCGATCCAGTCCCCTGATCGAGGAGGCGGAGGTAAAGGTCACGAAATCTGCATTTCGCGCCCGGTTCAGCAGGTCGAGCTCAACCGGCGCGGGCAAGGTCCGGTAGACGGGCATGATCGTAACCTCGGCACCGCGTTCGCGCAGCGTGTCAGGCAACAAGGGGCGCCCTTCTTCGGCACGGGCCATAAGGATCCGGCGGCCGTCCATGTCCACCGGTTCGAGGGTCTTCAGCATTCCCTCGGCGACGAACCGTTTCGGCACGTAGTCGGCGTTCAGGCCGTGGGTCGCGAGCACTCTTGCGGTGCCCGGCCCGACCGCGGCGAGCTCGGCCCCGGCGAGACTGCGAGCGTCGAGTCCGGCAGCACCGATCAGAGTGAAGAATCTATTCACGCCCGCCGGGCTGGTGAAGACGACCATGTCGAACTCACCCGCGGCGAAGCGGGTCATGCCGTCCTCTACCCGGGGGTCGTCGGTGCCGATCGGCTCGGTCCGGGTCACCGGCAGTTCGATGACGTCCGCCCCGCGGGCGCTTAGGCGTGCGGACAGCCCGGATGCCCGGTCCCGGGCACGGGTGACGACCACCGATACACCGAAGAGGGGAGCGTCCTCAAACCAGGCGAGCTCCTTCCGGTAGCGGACGACTTCGCCTATCACCACCAGTGAAGGGGGCTTGATCTCCGCCTCGACCGCTTTCTCCGCGATCGTGGACAGCGTCGCCACCACCACCCGCTGACCCGGGGTGGTGCCGCGTTCGATCACGGCGGCGGGCTCTTCCGGTGAGCGTCCGCCGGCGATCAACGCCTCCGCATTCGTCGCCAGGCGGGAGATCCCCATGTAGAAGACGAGCGTTCCCGGAAAGGAGGCGAGACCCTCGACGTCCAGCCGAGACCCCGGCTTCTCCGGGTCCTCGTGACCTGTCACGAAGGCCACCCCGGAAGACTGTTCGCGATGGGTGACCGGTATCCCGGCCGTTGCCGAGGCGGCCACCCCGGCGGTCACTCCAGGGACCACTTCGAACCCGATCCCGGCCGCACGCAATGCCTCCGCCTCTTCCGCGCCCCGCCCGAAGAGGAAGGGATCACCGCCCTTGAGCCGGACGACTCGCGCACCGGCCCGGGCGGACTCGACCAGCCGCCGGTTGATCTCCCCCTGACCGAGTCCGGGCGAGCCGGGCGCCTTGCCGACGAAGACCAACTCCGCCTCGGCTCGGGCACCGTCGAGCGCGCTCGACGGGATCAGCCGGTCGTAGAAGATCACGTCGGCGGCGGCGATGCGCTCCAGGGAACGGGCAGTCATCAGTCCCGGATCCCCCGGCCCGGCCCCGACCAGGCTGACCCGGTGACTCATCCGGCGATCCCCCGCCCGTGAAGCAGCTCGCCGGCCCCGGCGACGGACATCCTCCCCGCCAGCTCCCGTCCGAGCAGCTCCGGCCGGGCAGGGTCGCCGGACGTTGCGTCCCGCAGCCAGACCGACCCGTCTTCATGCCCGACGAACCCGTCGATCATCAAGGTCTCTCCCTCATGTCGGGCATGGATCCCGATCGGGCTGGAGCAGTCTGCACCTAGGGCGACGACTGCCGCCCGTTCGGCCAGCAACTCCCGTTCGGAGGCGGCGTGGTTCAACTCGGCGAGTCCAGGGATTCCGCCCGCGGCGCGACCGGCTGACGGGCCCGGGCCACTTCGGGCTTGGACGACGAGGCACCCCTGCCCGGCCGCCGGCGTCATCTCGTCGAGCGTGAAGGCGAAGGAGATCTCATCGGTTCGCCCGAGTCGTTCGAGCCCGGCCATCGCGAGGATCAATCCGTCGACCTCCCCCGACTCCAGCTTTCGGATCCGGCTATCGACGTTTCCGCGCAGCTCGACCGGAATCAGGTCGGGCCGCAGGGCGAGCAGTTGAGCTCGACGCCTCAGCGAGACGGTCCCGACCCTTGCACCCTCCGGGATCGACGCGACCGAATCGCCCGTCCCGATCCACGCATCACGGGGATCGGCCCGCGGCGGCACCGCGCCGATCGCCAGCCCGGCGGTCATCGCCCCGGGCAGATCCTTCGCGGAATGAACGCCGAGATCGGCGGCCCCATCCAGCACCGCTCGTTCTACCCCTCGAACGAACCGCTCCTTGTCACCCGGAGTCGGGTCGGTCTCGACCGTGATCAGCTCGGCGTCCCCCAAACGCTTGGCCACCAGCCTCGCCTGAGTCCGCGCCAACACGCTCCCCCGCGTGGCGATCCGCAGGGTCAAGCCGGGCCGCTTCTTACGGACCGGGCGCCGTCGATCGGCGTGATCGTCGCCGCGGCGCCTTCCGGCCCGGTTTCGGGATCGAGGTCGAAGAGCTCACGCAGGGCGGAAGCGAGGGTGTAGGCGTCGTCGGTCCCCGCGACTTCCTTGAGTCGGGCGGTAGGGCTGTGGAGCAGCCGGGCTGCGACCGCGCGGGCCATGACCTCGAGACGCTCGCGATCGACGTCCGTCACCGCCTCCCACCGATTCTCGTTCTCGGCCAGAACCCGGTCCACCACCTCCTCCGCCCATTCGCGCAAGGCGATCACGGTCGGCTGAACCGCCAGGCTTTCCCACCAGGCGGTGAACCGATCGAGCTCGGCGGCGATGACCCGCTCCGCCTTGGCGGACTCCGCTTCGCGGTGGCCGACGTTGCGTTCAGAGACCAGCTGGAGGTCGTCGATGTCGGAGACCGTCACCCCGGTCAACTCCCTCACCTCGGGATCGATGTCACGTGGGACCGCCAGATCGATCAGATAGAGCGGGCGGTCCGGGCGGGACTCCATGATCGGCCGCAGGATGTCGAGGTCGATCAGGTGATGCGGCGAGTTGGTCGCCGAGATGACGATGTCAGCCGCCTCGATCTGCACCGGCAGGTCGGCGATCCGGACGGCGCCCCCACCGAAGCGCTGGGCCAGTTCCTGAGCCCGGTCGAAGTGACGGTTGGCGATGAAGACGGTCTCCGCCCCGCTTCTTCCCAGCGCCCGTGCGACCAACTCGGCCGTTTCCCCGGCCCCGACGATCAATGCCCGGCGGTTGGCCAGGTCGCCCAGGGCGCGGCGGGCCGTGCCGACCGCCACCGAAGCGACCGAGACCCCTTTTTCGCTGATGCCCGTTTCGCTCCGAGCCCGGCCACCGGCAGCGAGCGCACCCCGGAAAAGGCGATTGAGGATCGGGCCTGAGGCCCCTTCCACCAGCGCCAGTTCATGCGCCCGCTTGACCTGACCCTGGATCTCGGCTTCGCCGAGGATCATCGAGTCGAGCCCAGCCGTCACCTGAAACAGATGGTGGGCCGCATCGTCGCCATGCAGCGAGTAGAGGTGACCGATCAGCTCGGTCGGCCGGGTCTCTGACTTGGTGGCCAGCGCCGACAGCACGGCCGATTCCGCTTCGACCGGGTCGTCGGCCAGAAGGTAGATCTCCGTCCGGTTACAGGTGGAGACGATGGTCGCCTCCCGGGCCCGGCCGGAACTGGT
Organism: Conexibacter woesei; assembly: GCA_040391885.1. Lineage (GTDB taxonomy): Bacteria > Actinomycetota > Thermoleophilia > Solirubrobacterales > 70-9 > 67-14. Next base: position 5,112 of record JBEBXB010000159.1, read on the forward strand.
CAGCTCACCCATCAACCCCGCGGCGCGGCCTTCGGTCAGAGCGAGGCGCTCGCGCAGCTCGAGCGGGGCGGTCTTGTGGGAAAGACCGAGGGTGAGAAGCTCAGACACCGCTCCCCCCGGAGTCCACCGCGGCCCCAGGCGTCTTCGCCTTGGCGTCCGCGGGCGGGGCCTTGAGGCCGCCGGAGCGGCCCGCCTCGACCTCTTCGGTCAGTTCGGCCAGTTCCCGGTTGATCCGCTGGAACTTCGCCCCGAGGATCCCTACGTAGATCAGGATCAGGGCGAGGAAGACCGTGTAGGCGGCGAATACGTATCCGGTCGAGTCGTTGGGCACTGCGTCGA
>JBEBXB010000160.1:0-5435 GCA_040391885.1 Conexibacter woesei
ATCGAAATGTTGCCAAGTACACAAATACGGCAACGGACATGACGGGGTAAAACAATGTCCGGTGTCGAGCAGACACCAGACGGTTGACTTGCTTCATGCCTAATAGACACGAACAAGTCGGGCTCGAACATTTCCTCGAACAAACCTTCTGTCCGAAGTAATGCACTCTGCTCAGTTTTCAAAGACCGCGTACCTCGGAGCGATGGGTTTCATCGCTCGGGACACTTGAGCCGTGCTGCGAGCGCGACTCAGCGGATGTAGAACTATACATGATTTTTCAGAACGTGTCGTGCGGTGCCCCACCTCCTGAAAATTTGGCTCTACTGAGCCAAACGGAATTTGCGGAACCGGCGCTTGCCCATCTGAAGGACCTTGCCGTCGAGTTCTTCGCCGGCCAGATCGAGAGGTTCGGCGGCCAAGACCTGCCCGTCCCTGCGGATCCCTCCCTGGGCAAGGACGCGTCGAGCCTCGCTACGTGAGACCCCGAAGGCGGCAGCGAGCTCCGCCGGCAGATGAAACGGCCCGGCTCCGTCCAGAAGGTGCTCCTCGACCTCCTCGGGAGCCTCGTGCCGCACGAAGAGTCGGTTGAAGTGTTCCTCCGCCCGGCCTGCCGTGCCCTCACCGTGGAAGCGTTCCACGAGCCTCCTGCCCAACTCGCGCTTGGCCTCGTTCGGACCCACCCCTGCAGGGGGTGCCGTTCCGAGAAGGAGGTTCCAGTATTCGTCGAGACACTTGTCGGGTACTCGCATGATCTTGCCGAACATCTCTTCCGGCGCGTCGGTGACTCCGATGTAGTTTCCGGTCGACTTGGACATCCGGCGGACGCCGTCCACCCCCGGCAGGATCGGCATGGTCATCACCGACTGCTGGGACTTGCCGAATGCCGTCTGGATGTCGCGACCGAAGAGCAGGTTGAACTTCTGGTCGGTGCCGCCGAGCTCGACGTCGGACTCGATGGCCACCGAGTCATAGCCCTGAAGCAGCGGGTAGAGGAGCTCCAACGCCGAGATCGGCTCCTCGGCGGCCATCCGCTTCTGGAAGTCGTCACGCTCGAGCAGACGAGCCACGGTTGCCTTGGCCATCAAGGCGAAGAGCTGGTCCGGTTCCATCCGCAGCCACTCGCTGTTGAACCGGATCTCGGTCCGTTCCCGGTCGAGGATCTTGAAAGCCTGCTCCTGGAAGGTTGCGGCATTGGCGTCGATCTGCTCGGGCGCGAGCATCGGCCGCTGATCGGAGCGGCCGCTGGGATCGCCGACCCGGGCCGTGTAGTCGCCGATGATGAGGACGACCTGGTGGCCGGCGTCCTGGAACTGCCGCAGCTTGTTGAGTACCACGGTATGGCCGAGGTGGATGTCAGGCGCCGTGGGATCTATCCCCAGCTTGATCCGGAGGGGGCGACCCTCGTCGAGCTGACGGGCCAACCGGCCCTCCGGCAGGGCTTCGACCGAGTTCCGGGACAGGACCGCAGCCTGTTCGGTGGCTTCGACGCTCACTTCAGGGACATCACCGCTCTTATTAGTGCTCACCGTCTCAATGCTAGACTGAGCAGCGCGACTTGGTCGCTCCAGCGCTGTTGTCTGTAGCTGGCAGTGCGGTACCAAGGGTCCCTCCGACGGGGACCTCCGGTCCGCCCCCCGCCACCACATGTCCTCCAAGAAGACAGAGCACCCGCCGGGATCCGACACCCGGGCCAACGGGCGCGCATCCGATGCGCCCGACACACCCATCCCGGGTGACTCGGTGCTGCGCCCACCCGGAGAGTCCGTGGATTCCGTCCTGCGCCCCCCGGGAGAGCCTTCCCGCCGATCGCCCGCCACCCCGGTGGATCGCTCCACCCGTCGCGGCCAGAGCCGGTCGATCCGAAAGTCCGAGAAGCTCGGCGCCAAAGCGGACCGCAAGGCGGCGAAGGCGGAAGCCAAGCAAGAGCGCAAGCTCGCCAAGCGCGAAGCGAAGGAGGCCCGCGGGCCCCGGCTGCCCTGGCGTCGCCGGAAAGAAGAGAACGGCAGTGGCAACGGCGCGGTCATCCCGATCCCGCCGCCGCCCGGAGCCGCCGGCCATGGCGACGGTGGCTGGAACGGCGGGGTCCCGGTCGGAGTCGCCACCCTCCCCACTCCCGAACCTCCCCGGACCAAGCCCCGGATCAAGAAGCTTCGCATCCTCTTCATCGTTCTCGGCCTCGGTCTCCTCGGGATGGCCTCCGCCTTCTTCGGAATGGTGATGGCCGTATCGCAGGATCTGCCCGCGATCGAGAAGTACGCCCAGTACAAGGCCGCCAAGAACACCGTGGTGACCGACAGCCAAGGCGAGGTGATCGGCACCCTGAGCTCCAATCAGAACCGGATGCTGCTGCAGCCGGAGGAGATCTCCCCCAACATGAAGAATGCCGTGGTTTCGATCGAGGACGCCCGTTTCTACGAGCATCGCGGAATCGACTTCAAGGGCCTCGGGCGCGCCCTGGTACAGGACATCATCGCCCGCAGCGCGAAGCAGGGAGCTTCGACCATCACCCAGCAGCTGGTCAAGCAGGCCCTCGAGGCGACCAACGACCGGACCGTCTTCCAGAAGGTGCGCGAGATGTCGCTTGCCTACCACATCGAGCAGGAATGGACCAAGGACAAGATCCTTACGGAGTACTTGAACACCGTGTACTTCGGCGCTGGGGCCTACGGGATCGAGGCGGCCGCACGGACATACTTCGGCCGGGCCCACCCGTCGTGTGGGACTGAGGAGTCGCCCTGTGCGGAACTGCTGACCCCCGCCGAGGCTGGTTTGCTCGCCGGCGTGATCCAGAACCCGTGGGGCTATGACCCGAAGAACAATCCCGACGCCGCTCTCTTCCGACGCAACGTGGTGCTCGGCAAGATGTTCGACCAGGGATACATCAACTCCGACCAGTACGACGAGGCGACCGCGGAAGCACTGCCGGCGAGCGACGACATCAAGCTGCCTTCGCTCGATTCGAAGGCTCCTTACTACACCTCCTGGGTCCGTCAGCAACTTGTCGACCGCTTCGGCGCCGGCCGCACGTTCTTCGGCGGGCTGAAGGTCAAGACCTCCCTCGACCTCGAGGTGCAGGCGGCCACTCAAGACGCCGTGGACTCCACCCTCGGCGGCGTCGGGCCGACGGCCTCCGTCGTGGTGATCAACAACAAGGACGCGACGATCGACGCGATGATCTCCGGTCCCGACTACGACACCGCCCCCTTCAACTTGGCCACCCAGGGTTACCGGCAGCCAGGCTCGACGATCAAGCCGTTCGTGCTCACCACTGCTCTGGAGCAGGGAATCTCTCCCTACACGGTCTTCAGCTCGGAGAAGCAGGTCTTCAACTTCAAGAACCAGGAGCCGTTCGAGGTCAACAACTACGGCGACAGCTATCTCGGGTCGATCGACCTGGTCACCGCCACCGTCAACTCGGACAACTCCGTCTATGCCCAGCTCGGGCTCGAGGCCATCAAGGGCGGGCCCAAGGCGATTGCCAGGACGATCCACAAGATGGGCGTCACCGACAAGATCCCGACCAACCCGGCCATGGTGCTCGGCACCTCCGAGGTGACGCCGCTTCAGTGGACCTATGCCTTCTCCACGCTGGCCAACGACGGCCGGCGGGTCAGCGGCTCGCTGGCGCCTGATCCCGGTGACTCTCCCGTCGCCTATACGAAGGTGACCGACGACAAGGGCAAGACGATCAAGGGCGGCCAGAACGAGGTCCAGAGCACCGGGGTCATCTCTCCCGAGACCGCGTCCACGGCCAAAGGGATCCTGCACCAGGTCGTGACCAGCGGCACCGGCAAGAACGCCAACGTCGGCGACGAGTCTCAGTGGGGCAAGACCGGCACCACCGAGAACAACTCGAACGCCTGGTTCTGCGGTGCCATCACCGAGGTCACCGCCTGTGTCTGGGTCGGCTACGCCGAGGGATACAAGGAGATGCTGACCGAGTACAACGGCGGACCGGTCGACGGCGGGACCTACCCGGCGATCATCTGGGCCCGTGTGATCGAGGCATGGCAGTCGATCGAGGAGGCCCGGGCAGCCGACCGGGCGGCCAAGGCGGCGGAGAAAGAGAGCGAGGACGAAGAGGCGTCGAGCGGTGACACGGGCGACAGTTACGTCCCCGAATCCACCGACACCTACGTCCCCGAGGAGACGGCCCCGGCTCCCGAGGTGACTCAACCCGCCCCGGAGCCCGAGACCACTCCGGCACCGGCTCCGGATGCCACGGCCCCGGAGCCCACTCCCACCCCGACGCCCGACACCGGCGGTGGAGTCGGGACCGGCGGCGCCGGCCCCGGCTGACCGGCGGCATGAACGGCCCCGGGCCAGGGGTTACAGCGCGGCCGCTTCCTCGGCCCGTCTCGCGGCCAGCTCGATCTGGCGGGCGAGGCTGGCGCTAGAGGTGCCGCCTTCGCTGCGCTTTGATTCGAGCCAGCTCCCCTGCTTCAGGACCTCGTAGTACTCGTCGTCTAGCTCGGGTGAACGCTCTGCGATCTCCTCACGGCTGAGATCGGAGAGGCTGCGTTCCTCGGCCACGCACTGCCGCACCAGGTCGCCGACGATGCCGTGGGCATCCCGGAAAGTGACGCCTCGCCGAACCAGCAGGTCGGCGATCTCCGTCGCGGCCAGCATCTCGTCGCCGGAAGCGGCCAGCAGCCGCTCCCGATCGAAGGCGATCCCCTCGAGGATGCCGGCGGTCATCGCCAGGATCCCTTCGGTTGTCTCGGCGGCGTCGAAGAACGGTTCCTTGTCCTCCTGCATGTCCTTGCCATAGGTGAGCGGCAGGGCGTGGAGCACGCCGAGCAGTGTGGTCAGATCGCCGATGATCCGGGGGGCCTTGGCCCGCAGCAGCTCGGCGGAATCGGGATTCTGCTTCTGAGGCATGATGCTCGACCCGGAGGTGAAGGGCTCGCTGATCCGGCAGAAGGAGAACTCCGTGCTCGACCAGATGACTAGCTCCGATCCGACCCGGGACAGATGGGTCGCGCAGATCGACGCGGCGCTCAGGTAGTCGAGGACGTAGTCGCGATTCGAGGTCGAGTCGAGCGAGTTGACCGTGATCGAGTCGAAGCCGAGATCGGCGGCGACCGCGTGGCGGTCGATGTCCCAGTTGACTCCGGCCAGGGCGCCGGAGCCGAGCGGCATCACCGCGGCGGCGTCACGCGCGCGGCCGAACCGGTCGTAGTCCCGCGAGAGCATCCAGAACCAGGCCAGCAGGTGATGGCCCAGATAGACCGGCTGGGCACGCTGCAGATGGGTGTAGCCCGGCATCGGCCAGTCGGCGTGCTCCTTCGCGAGACGAACCAGCTCTGCCATGACGCCGGCGATGGCGGCCCGGGCCCGGTCGGACCGGTCCATCACCGCCATGCAGATGTCGGTGGCCACCTGGTCGTTGCGGGAGCGTCCGGTGTGGAGCTTGCCGGCAACCGCGCCGACTA
>JBEBXB010000161.1:0-5393 GCA_040391885.1 Conexibacter woesei
GCCTTCTTCGCCTTTGCCTTCTCGGCATCGGCATCGGTGGGCTTGGTCAAGTCCAGCGGACGCCCCTTCGGCGGAGGTCCGGGATGGACGATGTCGCCAGAGATGGGGACCGGGTAGGCGATCATGCCGGGCGGGCAGAGGTCGGGCGGAAGCTTCATCGAGTCGGCATATTCCTGCTCTTCCGGCGTCATGCCCTCGGAAAGCTGAATCGGCGGCGGCTCGAGGAAGTTCTCCGCCGACAGCGGCTTGCAAATGTATGAACCCGGGGGCATGGTGCCTTGAGCCCCTGCCGCACCGGCCTGAACACACCAACCGAGCGCGGCAAGGCCGATCACCAACGCCAGACTCTTGAAAGAAGACGGTTTCATCACTCCCCTTATGCTCAGGACTCTTTCCAAAGATCAACGCTAACAGCGTGGTGGGCGCCACGTCAAACGAGGCAGATGGCTCCGAAAAGCGCGACTCTCAGGAGGATCCAACGTGGACGACTACAGCTCCCTTCCCGACAACCTGCCGATACCAGCCGACGACGGTGCGACAGATCACTTGCCAGGAAGGGCCATGCCCGACCTTGAATTCACCACCACGGAAGGCAACCGAATCAAGCTGACCCAGCTTGGCCCGGGTCGAGCCATCATCTACCTCTACCCGATGACCGGAAAACCCGGGGTTGACCTTCCCGAGGGCTGGGACCTGATCCCCGGTGCTCGCGGCTGCACCCCCGAATCATGCGGATTTCGAGACCACTACCGGGAGCTCCGCCAGGCCGGCGCACCGCATCTCTACGGGCTGTCAAGCCAAGGCACCGACTACCAGGCCGAAGCGGTCAACCGCCTCCATCTCCCCTTCCCGATGATCTCCGACCCTGAACTCGCCCTGGCGGACGCACTCGACCTTCCGACGTTCGCCGCCCCCGGTCACGACCGGCTCTACTCGCGACTGACCCTCGTCGTACAAGAGGGCACCATCGAGAAGGTCTTCTACCCCGTATTCCCACCAAACGAACACGCCAGCGAAGTACTGAACTGGCTCCGATCGAATAGCCGCCACAATGCCTCCGAGCTGCGCTGAGCCACTGCCCGCCTCGCGGGCGAGGCGACGGTCCGCCCTCAGCCAGTGAGGGACGCCCGACCCGGCTCGAGGCGGACTCGGCCGGGTCGGATTCTGCGGAGAGAGGGAGCGGCTACTTGACCCGGCCGCGCACCGCGATCCGCTTCGCGACGCGAGGGCCGTCGGGTGCCCGGGACACGATCCGCAGCAATCCGCGGAGCTGCTTGCCGCGGAGCGCCCGGCGCTGGGCCGGCCGAACCACCAACTTGATCTTGGCGACCTTGCCCGGCGCGACCCGCTTGGGGGCGCGGACCGCGAACCGGCCACGGAGCGCCCTGCGCTGCTTCCGGTCGACCTTGCCGCGCGCCTTCAGCCTCATCTTGCGGGGAAGCTTGAGGACGCAGGCGGAGCTCGACGCAGCCGGGCACGCGACGCGGGCGACCACGGTGCGGGCACCGAGGCGCTTGACGCCGACCCGCTTGACCCGAGGCTTCACCGTGGGCTTGGGCTCGGGATCCGGGTCGGGGTCGGGTCCCGGTTCCTCACGCGGGCCGACGTCGAGCGTCAAGCCGAGCGGGTCGAAACGTTCGCCGGGCGTGTACGTGATCACTCCGGCACCTTCCTCGTGGAGCGCGGTCTCGATGCCCTCGATCTCGACCTGCCCGTTCTTCGGCTCGACGTTCAGCCCGGACGCGTCAAAGGTGACCAGCTTGATGTCGTCGAAGCGGAAGGGGTCCGGATTCTCCATGGTCGATCCGATCGCGTCGACCTGGACGAAGCCCCGGCCGGTGGCGAGGTCGGCCTCGATCGACAGCCCCGAGATCTCCGTGTCCAGCAGCGCGGTGCCGTCCGGGGAGTGGTGGCGGTGGCCGAGGAAGCGCACGCTGCCCCGGAGGTCCACCTTGAGCTTCTGGGTCTCCGGCTCGAAGCTGCCACCTGCGACCGTGAAGCGGTAGCCCTCGCCGCCGGTGCCCCAGGGCTCGCCCGTTGCCGGATTGTCGCCGGTGCAGAGCGATCCGGTCGGCGTCGTGCCGGGAACCTTGACGACACCCTGGCCGAGCTCGATCGTGCCTTGGGCGACCGATCCGGTGACGTAGCACCGCCAGCGGTTCGAGATGCCCCAGTCGACGGTGCCGCCCTTGAACGAGATCGGCTCCGTGGATGGCACCGTGACGGTTACGGTCGCCCGATCGCTCAGCACCGACCCCAGCTCGTTGCTGAGCCGGGCCCGGAACACGGCTCCCGAGAGGCTCTGGTCGACGTCCGCGAACGTGAGCATCGGCTCGGTCGCGCCGGGGACGTCGTGCCAGACGCCGTTCACGCGCTGCTGCCACTGCACCGTCGGGTCCGGGTTGCCGACCGGCATCACCTTGAGCTCCGCGGTCGCGCCGGGAGCGACGGTTACATCGGTCGGCTGGATGGTGATCGACGGCGGTACGAGCAGCGCGAGCGACACGCGCTCGCTGGCCACGCGGCCATAGGGGTTCTCGGCGATCACCCGGTACTGACGGCCCTCGTCGGCGGCGCCGACCATGGTGGTCAGGTGGTCACCCTCGGCGCCGTCAGTCGAGGTCAGATCCTCCCAGCCGGTCAGGCCGGGGATACGGGTCTGCCAGGTGAGCTCCGGGGCCGGGTTCCCGGTGACCGCCGCGGTCAGCTCGATCTCGTCGGACTCGCCGACCAGCCGCGCCACCGGGGCCTCGGGCTGCGTCGTGAACCGGGGGGAGACCCCGGCCACGGTCAGCTCCCGGAGCGTCCCGCCGACCTGGCTCCAGACCGCACCCTCGGGGCTCAGGCCGATCAGCCCGTCCTGGCCGTACGGCGAGCCCGGCCACGGCGCGCCGTCGATCCAGGCGGTGTAGTCAGCCTGTCCCTGGCTGAGGCGGGTGATCGACCGGTTGGAGTCGGTCACCCCGACCAGCGTGTCTGTGGCGCGGTCGACGGCGACCTGGGCCAGGCTCCGATTCGAGTCGAAGGAGACGGAGAACTCGGCCGGTTCCGTGGCCTCACCCAGTCGGCGGGTATCCGCGTAGCCCTCGTACGGGAGGAAGGCCGCGACGCCGTCGCCGGCCGCGATCGCGTACAGGCCGTGGGCCGTCTCCATCAGCCGGTCGGCGTTGAGGTCACCGGCCTCCCGCAGCTTCTCCGGCCGGAACTCGCCGGCCGTCGGCGTGAGCCGGACGACGCGGCCCGCGCCGAACAGGGTCGTCGCGACCGGGACCGAGCCGCCCTGCCCGTTGGGGACGACCGCGAGATTCACCAGTGCGTTCTCGAAGATGGAGCCACCGGCGACGAGCGGTCGGATCCGGCCCAGCTTGGACGCCGTCCAGGCACCGTCGACCATCTTCACCTGCCACAGATGGTGCTCGGTTACCGAGGAAGCTCTCGTGACCAGGTACCGGTCGTTGACGGCGTCCCAGGCGCCGGCGCTGCCGCTGTCGTGGACGAGGGTGGCGTCGTAGCCGTCGACGGCCGCCGTGACGGTCAGGTCGGTGCCGTCCCACTCGAAGGCGAGCAGATTGCGGTCACCGACGTTGGTCGTGCGCTCGGCGGCGAAGATCGTGTCGGTGGCGGGATCGATCGCGATCGAGTCGCGGAAGATCTCGCCGACGATGCCGACTCCACGAACCCAGTCGCTCTTCGCCTCCAGCGTGTCGGCATCCAGGACCGCAATCCCGTGGGCCGGGCTCCAGCCGACCAGTTCTCCGTCGCTGAGCGCCCCGACGATCCGGCCGGGGATGACGTCGGGCTGGGTGTCGGCGTCGGTCGCCGTCAGGTCGGTGATCCCGGGCGCGTCCCAGGTCTCCCCGGCTGGCTTGCCGCCAGGGCCGTCGTAGGCGAAGCTCGCCGGGTCGACCGGGGTGCCGAGGGGATAGGTGAAGATCCGGCCGCCCTCGACCGAGACGAGGCCCGGCACCGCGGACCAAGCCGTCGTGCCGGCGTCGACCGTCGGCTCGACGTTCTCGACGTCCAGATCGACCAGCTTGACATTGGCGTCGGTGACTACCTCGCCGCCCTCGATCGGACGGCTCTCGGAATCGACGAAGATCCCGGCGTGGTCCTCGGTGATCTCGACGCGCAGGTTGCGCAGGGTCATGTCGAGGGCGCAGGGACGTACGTGGGTCCCACCGGCGCCGGTGCAGTGGCCGAGGAACTCGACCCCGCCGCTGAACCGGACGACGGTCGCCTTGGTCGGGTCGTCATAGCTGCCGTCCGCCACCGGGAAGTGGAAGGTGCCGTCCGGGTTGCGGGTGGCCCCATCGAGCAGCGTCGTCCCGGCGGCTCCGATGTAGTTGCGCCAGGACTCCTTCACGCCCCAGTCGAGGTGTCCGGATGTGATCGCGACCGGCTCGGCGGAGGCGCGCTCGGAGGTCAGTGCGAGGGAGAGGACGGCCAGCATCGTTGCCAGCAGGGCGGCGATGGCCGCCGAGACGAGGCGAGAGGACGAGATCACTGCGGTGCTCCTTTGGAGTCTTGAGAGGGGTGTGAAGATGATGCGGTGCGAACCTTCGAGCCGCGCCTGAACCGCGGACTTAGGCTGCCCTAACTCCTATCAGAAACCCGATGCCGCGTGTCGGAATACAGGCCGAAAGCCCTCGTGATCGGCTCTATGAGCCGCCTTCCCCCGGTACCAAGGCGCTCTCCGCCGAGGACTGGACCGGGGTCGAAGATCGTCTCCTCACCCAGCCGCCGGTAGCGGATGTGTGTGGCGAGTGGAGCACCTCGACCGGGTCGAACCCGAAGGACTCGACTCCGTCGAACAGCCGCTCGCGAGACCCGAGCAGACCCGGGACCACGTCGAGCGTGAACTCGTCGATCACTCCGGTGGCGAGCGCCTGCCGGACGCTCGAGGCCATTTCGATCGGCGCCCGAGTGCGGTGTGAGCACGAAGACCGGAGCGTGAGAGGACGGCTCGGAGCCCCACCACCCGTCCCAATCGAACTCAGTCGCTGCGTCAGTCAGCCTTCGAGTCGAGCCAAGGTCAGGGGGGATGGAGGGCCGGTGAGTCTCGCTTTCCCGGCGACCACGATCTTACCGCCGGACGTAATCACTCCGGCACCGGGTTCGCCGATCTGGGGCAAGACCCGGATTCCCTTGGTACCGAACTTACGGTCGGGTTTGCCGTTCTTGCCGAGCCGCACTACTGCAGTGACCGTATGGGCCGGCTTTCCAACCACCCCGATCAACACCAGTTTGCCGTCACGTTGCTGAAGCAAGTCCTTCGCGAACTTGAGTTTGCGTCCCCCGATCTTCGGCAAGGTCCATGACTTCTTCAGCTTTCCGGACACAGAGAAACGATGAAGGACGGGGATCTCAACTCCGAATCTCCCCTCGCGACCATT
>JBEBXB010000162.1:0-5265 GCA_040391885.1 Conexibacter woesei
TCGAACTCGGCGGCGCAGGTGTCGACGGAGTTGTAGATCCGTTCGAGCCCGTCGGTGCCGTCGCCGTCGACGGCGAGCCGCTGAAGCTCGCGTAGGAACCAAAGGTCGATCTTCGTCCGTTCGTGGACGTCCTCGACCGTGATTCCGCGGGCGAAACCGGCCATCACCAGATCGATCCGGCTCGGGGTCGGGATCGCGATCGCGTCGAGCAGCTCCTGGTCGGAGTCCGGCACGTCCGGCATCGAATCGAGCTCGCGCGAAGCCAGCGCCTTGGCGAACGACTCGCGGAAGGTGCGTCCGATCGACATCACCTCACCGACGCTCTGCATGTAGGTGGAGAGCCGGTCGTCCGCCCCGGGGAACTTCTCGAACGCGAACCGCGGGACCTTGGTGACGACGTAGTCGATGGTCGGTTCGAACGACGCCGGGGTCGCCCGGGTGATGTCGTTCGGGATCTCCTCCAGCGCGTATCCGACCGCCAGCTTGGCCGCCATCTTGGCGATCGGGAAGCCGGTCGCCTTCGAGGCCAGGGCCGAAGATCGGGAGACCCGCGGGTTCATCTCGATGACGACGATCTCGCCGTCGTCCGGGTTGACCGCGAACTGGACGTTGGAGCCGCCGGTCTCGACGCCGACCTCGCGGATCACGGCGATCGCGATGTCGCGCAGCGACTGGTAGACCGGGTCGGTCAGCGACTGGGCCGGTGCGACGGTGATCGAGTCACCGGTGTGGACGCCCATCGGGTCGACGTTCTCGATCGAGCAGATGACCACGACGTTGTCGTTGCGGTCACGCATCACCTCGAGCTCGAACTCGCCCCAGCCGATGACAGATTCCTCGACCAGGACCTGTCCGATCGGGCTGGCGGCGATGCCGCGGGTGACCACGGTGATCAGCTCTTCGCGCGTCTCGGCGATGCCGCCGCCCTGGCCGCCCATGGTGAAGGCGGGCCGGATGATGGCCGGCAGGGACGCGTCGCCGGCGTCGAGCGAGGCCAGGGCCTCGTCCACCGACTCCACGGTTAGCGACCACGGGATCCGGATCCCGGCGTCGTTCATCACCTGGCGGAAGACCTCGCGGTCCTCGCCCCGGATGATCGCCTCGCGGTTGGCGCCGATCAGCTCCACCCCGAACTTCTCCAGGGTGCCGTCGGCGGAGAGATCCATCGCCAGGTTCAGCGCGGTCTGCCCGCCGAGGGTCGGAAGCAGCGCGTCGGGGCGTTCCTTCTCGATGATCGCCGCCACCGGGCCAGGCAGCAGGGGCTCGACGTAGGTGCGGGTGGCGAACTCCGGGTCGGTCATGATCGTCGCCGGGTTCGAGTTGACCAGAACCACCTCGTAGCCCTCCTCGAGGAGGACCTTGCAGGCCTGGACTCCCGAGTAGTCGAACTCGGCCGCCTGGCCGATCACGACCGGGCCGGAGCCGATCACCATGATCCGCTTGATGTCGTCGCGACGCGGCATCAGGCCATCAGCTCCAGGAAGCTTCCGAAGAGCTGTCGGGAGTCACGCGGCCCAGGGCCGGCCTCCGGGTGGTGTTGGACGGTCATTGCGTTCGCCTCCGGGATTCTCAGGCCTTCGACCGTGCGGTCGTAAAGGTTGATGCGGGTAAGTACGGCCTCGCCGTGGAGCGTCTTCCAGCGGACGGGGTCGTCGCCTTCGATCCGCCTTTCGCCGTCCGGCCCGATCACGGCGAAGCCGTGATTTTGGGATGTGATCTCGATCCGGCCCGTCTCCAAGTCCTTGACCGGATGGTTGAAGCCGCGATGCCCGAAGGGCAGCTTGAAGGTGTCCAGCCCGACCGCCCGGCAGAGCAGCTGATGGCCGAGGCAGATGCCGACCATCGGCTTCTTGCCGATCAAAGACCGGACCGTTTCGACCACCGGGTCTAGGGCCGCCGGATCACCGGGACCGTTCGCAAGGAAGATCAGGTCCGGATCGAGGGCCAGGACCTCCTCGGCCGGGGTGTCGCAGGGCAGCAGAGTCATGCGGCAGTCGTGCTTCAGGAACTGGTTGATGATGCTCCACTTGATCCCGGTGTCGAGCGCGACCACGTGGGGGCCGCTGCCGGGATGTTCGATCGGGGCCTCCGGGGTGACCGTCGAGGCCAGGTCCCTGCCGGCCATCGCCGGTTCCGCCTCGATCAGCGACATCGCCCGTTCGACCGAGGTGTCGGCGGTGAAGATGCCGCCGCCCATCGCCCCACCCTCCCGGATGTGGCGGACCAGCGCCCGCGTGTTGATCCCGGTGATCGCCTGGATCTCGTTGTCCGCGAGCCAGTCGAGCCAGCCGCCTTCGGCGATCGCCGCGTCCGAATAGTTGACCGCGTCGCGCATGATCACGCCCCGCGCATGCGGGCGAGACGACTCCATCGCCCTGGCCGCGACGCCGTAGTTGCCGATCATCGGGTAGGTGAAGGTGATGATCTGGCCTGCGTACGACGGGTCGGAGACCGATTCCTGGTAGCCGGACATCGCCGTGTTGAACACGACCTCGCCGACGGTCTCGCCGGACGCGCCACAGACCTGGCCGTCGAACTTCGTGCCGTCCGCGAGCAGGACGTAACCCGGAGCGAATCCGGCTGCGCCGCCGGTGGACGCGCTCACGATGCCACCCCCAGGCTGAAGCTCCGCAATCGGTACGCGACCTGTCCGTCGGCGAGCGTCACGAGCACCCGGCCGCGCTGGGTCTCCCCCGCGCACCATGAGTTCGAGGATCGGGATTCGTAGCCGTCCTCCCCGACGGTCCACTCCGCCTCGAGATCGACCAGGCAGAGGTTCGCCCGGGATCCGGGCTTCAAGGTGAACGGATCGATCCCGAATGGGGGTCCGCCCGAACCGAGCTTCTCCACGAGCAGGGAGAGCGAAATCCTCCCCGGCTCGACCAGGTGCGTGTAGAGCGAGGAGAACGCCGTCTCCAGGCCGGTCACGCCCATGTTTGCTGCCTCATACGGAACCTCTTTCTCGTGGGACGCATGCGGCGCGTGGTCGGTGGCGATGCAGTCGATGGTGCCGTCGATCAGCGCCTCGATCAATGCCTCGCGGTCGGCCTCGCCGCGCAGTGGGGGATTCATCTTGTGTCGGGAGGCGTCGAGCGATCGAACCGCCCCGTCGGTCAGGACCAGGTGATGCGGCGTCACCTCGCAGGTGATCTTCACGCCGTCGGCCTTGGCCCGGCGGATCGCCTCGATCGATTCGATCGCCGAGAGATGCTGGATCTGGATGGCCCCATCCTCGTATCCGGCGATCGCCGCGTCACGGCTGATCATCACCGACTCGGAGATCGACGGGACGCCGCGCAGGCCGAGCTCGAGGGAAACGTCGCCTTCATGCATGACGCCCTTGCCGGAAAGCTCGGGATCCTCCTCGTGGAGGGCGACCGTGCCGCCGCACATCGACTGGTACTGGAGCGCGCGGCGCAGGATCCGGGGGCTCGCGATCGGCAGCCCGTCGTCGGTGAAGCCGACCGCTCCGGAAGCCCGTAGCTCCGCCATGTCGGTCAGCTCCTCGCCCTTCATGTCACGGGTCACCGTCGCCAGGAAGCCGACCGGCACCGAGGCGACCACCCCGGCCCGGGCACGCAGGGCCTCGATCTGCGCGGGAGTCGACACCGGCGGCGAGGTGTTGGCCATCGCCAGGATTCCGGCATACCCGCCGGCGGCCGCCGAACGCGACCCCGTCTCGATGTCTTCCTTGTACTCCTGGCCGGGGGTGCGCAAATGGACGTGCGGATCGAAGAACGCGGGAAAGACGTGAAGGCCCTGAGCCTCGATCACCTCGGCCCCGTCGGCCTCGATCGAACCGGCGTCGCCGAGCTCCGCGATCGCGCCGTCGCGGATCAGGACGTCATGGGCGCCTTCGATCCCGGCGACGGGATCGAGAAGCTCGGCCCCGCGGATCAGCAGGTTGGCTTCCGGTCCGGGGCGCTGGACCATCGGTTCGGGCAGCGATGATCCGGCTGCCTCCTGTTCGGCGTTCATGCGGGTTCTCCGATCGGTACTGGGCCGGGCGAACCATCGGTGCCGCCGTCGGCGCGGGTGAGAAGTTGGTAGAGGACGGCCATGCGGACCGCGAGCCCGGAGGCGACCTGATCCGTGATCAGGGACCGATCCGAGTCGATCACGTCGGCGCCGATCTCGACGCCGCGGTTGACCGGTCCCGGATGCATCACCAGCTGGCGCGGCCCTAGCCGGCGGGAGTTGACCTGGAAGAGCCGCGCATACTCACGGATGGAGGGGACGAAGCTCTCCTCCATCCGCTCCTTCTGCATCCGCAGCAGGTAGATCACATCGGCCTCGCCGAGGTCGTCGAGCGAGTGGCGGACTCGGCAGCCGGTCGATTCGATGCCTCTGGGGATCAAGGTCGGCGGACCGGCGATGGTCACTTCGGCACCCATCATCTGGAAGGCCTGGATGTTCGACCGGGCGACCCGGCTGTGAAGCACGTCACCGACGATCCAGATCCGTTTGCCCTCGATCGAACCGATCCGGTTGCGCAGCGCGAACAGGTCGAGCAGCGCCTGGGTCGGGTGCTGATGCATCCCGTCCCCGGCGTTGATGACCGAGGAGTCGACCCAGTCCGTCAGCATCCGCGCCGCCCCGGCCTGGGGGTGGCGGATCACGATCGCGCTGGGCGAGTAGGCGGAGAGGGTCTCCACCGTGTCCTTCAGGGACTCACCCTTCTCCACCGATGAACCCGGGGCCTTGACGGAGACGACGTCGGCCGACAGCCGCTTGGCGGCGAGCTCGAAGGAGGACGAGGTGCGGGTACTTGCTTCGTAGAACAGGGTCACGACGGTGCGGCCGCGCAAGGTCGGCACCTTCTTGATGTCGCGACGGGCCACCTCGGCGAAGCCGTCGGCCTGCTCGAGCAGCTCCTCGATCGATTCCCGGTCGAGATCGCTTACGGAGAGAAGATGCTTCATTCGACCGCCTCCAGCGGGCTGAGGATCGCCACCGCATCGAGGCCGTCCGTCTCCCTGAGGCGGACGGAAACCCTTTCGTGACGGGAAGTCGGCAGGTTCTTGCCGACGTAGTCCGGACGGATCGGCAGCTCCCGGTGGCCGCGGTCGCAGAGCACCGCCAGCTGGATCCGGGCGGGCCGGCCATAATCGAAGAGCGCCTCGATCCCGGAACGGACGGTCCTGCCCGTGAAGAGGACGTCGTCGACCAGGATGACCGTGCGACGCTCGAGCGGGAAATCGAGGCGGGTCGCGTGGACCACCGGCTGCCGGTCGGGGCTGCGGGCGCCGATGTCGTCCCGGTAGA
>JBEBXB010000163.1:0-5259 GCA_040391885.1 Conexibacter woesei
ATTTCAACATGGCGGCCGGCCAGCTCGGGGCGCAGAACGAGTACTACCTCCATCCCGTTTCCTACTCGGTGTGGCGAAAGGGCGGCGGGGAAGGCGACCTGCCGACCACCGGCCGGACCCGCGAGTTCGTGCCCGGCACCGTCCTGCGGGACCACGACTACGCGCGACGGGTCAATCCGGGCGGCTTCGACGCCGTGACCGGCGATCGGCTGCTGCCGCAGAAGACGGGTGGCTTCGACACGACCCGCGGAAAGCTCTCCCAGGAGGAGATGAACCGGGCCGCCCGGGAGTGGAGCTCACCGTTGCTCGAACAGCCCTGGAGGCTGCTCGACGACGCGGCCGTCAAGTGGGGTTGGGACACCCCGGAAGCCGACGATCTCTACCGCTACGTGCAGGCAGATTCGAGGCTGATCCGGGGCCAGGGTTCCGGATTGCTCCGGGAAGACATCGATGAACTGCGGCGGGCCGCCGGTGAGCGTCCCTGGAGCGAAGCGAAAGCCCCCGGACTGAGCACCGAATAGGGCATTCCCAAGCGGTTTCAGCGCGGCTTGGAAAGTTCCACAACGTCACCCGAGGCCAGTTCGAACCGGGGGCGCCACCCGGCCTAGTGTGGGATGAGAGGAGTGCCAAGTGGGCACCATTGATCCCAATGAGGAGAGGGTCGAGAATGTCACGATCACGGGTTTTGCTGGCTGCGTTCGCAGCCATGATGCTGGCCGCATTTGTGGTCGCCGGATGCGGAAGCGATTCAAGCTCAGATTCCAACGGCGACAGCGGCGACAACGGTAGTGCCAGCGGTTCGGTCGAAGCCGCGAAGGAGATGGTCGAAACGCTGAAGGACCCGACCAAGGTCGAGTTCGCCAAGCCGACCGAGGCCTTTGACCCCGGCCAGGGCAAGGTTGCGGTCATTTCCTGCGGGAACGCGGGCATCAACTGCAAGGACGGCTCCGAGGACGCCTCCGACGCCGCCAAGGCGATGGGGTGGACTCCGTCACCGGTATTCGACGGCGAGTTCAACCCCGCCAAGCAGGCCGGTTACGTCCGCCAGGCGATCCAGCAGGGATACGACGCGATCGTCCTGGTGTCGATCGACGCCAAGTCGATCAAGGCCGCGGTCGATGCCGCGGCCAAGGCCGATATCCCGGTCACCTGCGTGATGTGCTCGAACCTGGGCATGGAGGACACCGTCACCGACGTGACCACCGGCGGCAAGTCCGACGGTGAAGCGATCGGTTACTGGACAGTCGCCGACTCCGACGGAAGCGCCTCTGTCCTCGGTTACGACGATCCGTCGTTCCCGATCGTCGCCGAGCGCGTGAAGGCAGCCAAGCAGGTCCTCGCGGACAACTGCCCCGACTGCGAAGTCAAGGAAGAGACGATCGCCACCACGGAGCTGACCGAGCCCGGCCCGCCCACGTGGACCGCCGCTCTGACGGCCAACCCGGACCTCTCATACGTCTGGGCGGCCTACGATCCGTTCGCGATCCCGATGGCGAAGACGGCACAGCAGCAGGGCCGTACCGACATCAAGCTGACCGGCTACGACGCGTCCCCGGACTTCGTCGAGCTGATCAAGCAGGGTGGTGTCGCCAAGGCGACGACGGCCGCTCCGTTCGAGTACGCCGCCTGGGGTGCCGTCGATCAGGCAGCCCGCCAGGTCGCCGGTGCCGAGACCTGGGACGGAACCGCACTGCCGGTCCTCCTGGTCACCGAGGAGAACGCCGACATCCCCGAGTTGAAGGCCGGGTTCTTCGATCCGCCCTTCGACTACAAGGCCGAGTTCCAGGAGCTCTGGGGCCAGTCCTGAGCCATTCGACGTCGGGCGGGCAATGTCTGCCCGCCCCGGCGTCGGGCTTCGAAAGAAACGCGTAGCCATGACCAACGGTTCGAAAGACATCCAAAGGGCCCCTCGGCTCACGATCACGGGACTGAAGAAGTCCTTCGGGTCCAATCAGGTCCTGCACGGGATCGACCTGGATTTCGAGCCGGGTCAGTTCATCGGGTTGATGGGGCCGAACGGCGCCGGCAAGTCGACCCTGATCAAGATCCTCGCCGGCCTGTACCACGCCGATGAAGGTGTCATCAAGCTCGACGACGAACCGGTCCGCAGCCTCGGATCCCGCACCGAATGCGGTTTCCTGCACCAGGACCTCGGGCTGATCGAGGACATGTCGATCTGCGACAACCTCCGGCTCGGCCAGGAGCCGATGAAGCTCGCCGGCCCGATTCTGAACGTCGGCCGGGAACGCCGATCGGCCGCCGACGCGATCGCCCGGGTCGGGCTCGATCGCGGCGTCGACACCCCGATCAGCGCCCTCGCCCCGGGTGAGAAGACCCTGGTGGCGGTCGCCCGGATGCTCGATCGCGGCGCCCGCATCCTCTTCGTGGACGAAGCGACGTCCACCCTTCCGGTGGGGGAGTCCCGCCGCCTGACCGACGCCTTGCGCGAAACCGTCCGCGACGGCGCCACGGTGATCATGGTCAGTCACAAGCTTTCCGAGATCCTCGACTGCACCGACCGGGTCGTGGTCCTGCTCGACGGCGACGTCACCACCGACGAGCCCACCGCTTCCCTGGACCGGTCCGCCCTGGTGCGGAAGCTCGTCTCCGCGGAGTCCGAGTCGGCGGAGGATCTCGAGCCCGACAACACCTTCCACCCCCTCGGGGGCGAGCTGCTGGCCCTCGACAGTGCCTGTTACGGCCGGGTCGGCCCCGTCGACCTGGTCCTCCGGGGCGGGGAGATCATCGGCCTGACCGGTCTTCCGGGCTCGGGGCTGCATGACATCGGGTTCCTGGTCCAGGGATCAGCCAAGCCGACGCGGGGCAGCGTCCGGGTCGGCGACGGCGTGAAGCGGGCCCTGGTCCCGCCGCATCGCGAGACCCAGGGCGGGATCCCGACGACGTCGATCCGCGAGAACATGACCCTTTCGTCGCTGCCGCGCTGGCGGTCGGTGACCCGGCTCCTCTCCCTGGGGAGGGAGAGCACGGACGCCCAGGAAATGACGTCGGAGCTGAACGTGGTGCCCGGTGACGCCGAGGGCGCTTACCAAGTCCTTTCCGGCGGCAACAAGCAGAAGGTGATCTTCGGCCGGGTCCTGCTGCAGGAACCCCAGGTCTATGTCCTTTGCGAACCGACGCGCGGGGTGGACATCAAGACCCGCACCGAGATCTACCGGCTGATCCGCAAGCTCCGTTCGACCGATGTCGCGGTGCTGGTGATCAGCTCGGATTCGGAGGATCTGTTCGCCGTCTGCGACCGGATCGGGGTCGTCGACGACGGCCGGGTCACGGAGCTCGAGTCCAGTGAAGAAATGAACACACAACAGTTGGAGGCATTGGTCTGATGAGTTCTGAATCGGTGGCACACGCCCCCTCCGCGGCTCCCGGAGCCGCGTCTCGGGAGTCGGCCTTCAAGCGGCTGCTCGGCTCGCCTCTGACCCAGGGTTCGCTGACCACGATCGCGTTCCTGATCCTGTTCGTCGCCTACGGCCTCTGGCTCGGCGACAAGTTCGTGAACATCGACGCCCGGCTCCTGGACGTCCACCAGAACGCCCCGATCCTGCTTCTCGGCCTGGCCGTGATGGTCACCCTCATCGCCGGCCAGTTCGATCTTTCCGTCGGCGGGATGGCGACCCTGACGACCTTCCTCTCGGTCGGCCTGGTCGTCGACCACAACTGGCCCTTCGGCCTGGTACTGCTCGCCTGCCTGCTGGCCGGCCTGCTCGGCGGCCTCGCCAACGGTCTGCTGGTGGTCAAGCTCGGGGTGAACACGTTCATCGCGACGCTCGGCACCGGCGGGATATTCCTCGGGATATCGAATGTCCTGTTCGGGGGCACCCAGTTGGCCCCGACGGGGGACAGCCCGCAGCTGCCGGCCTGGTTCTCGGGCGAAGGCTCGCTCGGCAGCTTCAGCGAGAAGTTCCCCTCGATCATCACCTGGGTGGCGCTGGCCGTCTGCGCCGTCGGGTTCTTCCGCTGGCTGCAGGGGCGCCGTCCGGAGCAGCGCAGCCAGGCGTCCTGGAACGTGATCTCGGGCGGCATCCTGGTGGTGCTCGCCGCGATCCTGTTCGGGCTCGATCTCGTCGGCTGGGTCAACGGGATCTCGGTGACGATCGGGGTGATGGTCCTGATCGGCCTGATCCTCTGGATCGTCATGAAGTACACGACCTACGGCCGGTACCTCCACGCCACCGGCTCCAACCCGGAGGCCGCGCGCCTGGCCGGGGTGAAGACCGACAAGGAGACGGTCATCGCCTTCGTGACCGGCGGTCTCTTGGCCGCGATCGCGGGGGTGATCCTGGCAGCCAACCAAGGAGCCGCATCCCCCGGAGTGGGAACCGGCTTCCTGCTTCCCGCCTTCGCGGCCGCATTCCTCGGCACGGTGATCATGTCCACCGGCAAGTTCCATGTCTGGGGCACCCTGATCGGCGGCACCTTCCTGCTCTGGGTGACCCAGGGGCTGATCGTCGGCGGGCTGCCCTTCACCTGGACCGATGTCGTCAACGGCGCCGTCCTCGTAGCCGCTGTCGCGGTTTCCACAGTCTTCCGCCGTCGCGCCTGAGTCTCCGGCGCAGAACCGGGCTTTCTCTCCCTGGGCCCGGCCGGCCGGTCGCACCACCTCTCTCCTGTTTCGTTTGGTGCGGCCGGTCACGGCGGCGGATGCGCCGGGGCCGGTCCGGGGCGGGCCGGTGGCCGGGGCGCGGAATAGTCTGCGGCCATGGCCACCGAGATCGAACGGAAGTTCCTCCTCGACGACCTGCCCGAGGGGCTGAGCGGGTTCGACTCGAAGCGGATCGAGCAGGGGTATCTGGTCGTCAGCGACCAGGACGAAGTCCGGCTGCGGCGGTCAGGGAAAGTCCTGCAGATGACGGTCAAGCGGGGCCACGGGATGTCCCGCGAGGAGACCGAGATCGATCTCGGGCCGGAACAGTTCGACGCCCTCTGGCCGCTGACCGCGGGCCGGCGGATCGAAAAGACCCGCTACCTGGTCCCGCTGGAAGGCGGGCTGACCGCTGAGGTCGACGTCTACGCCGGCGATCAACGGGGCTTCCAGGTCGTCGAGGTGGAGTTCGGCTCCGAAGAGGAGAGCCACAGCTTCGAACCACCGGCCTGGTTCGGCCGGGATGTCACCGGCAGCCCCGAGTACTCGAACCAACGAATGGCGATCGAAGGTCGAACCCCCGGGACCGAACGTCGCTCCAACAGCTAGGCGCTGCGGGTGGAGCTGGTCGACCGACGCGAATCTTCGAAGCGGATGAC
>JBEBXB010000164.1:0-5250 GCA_040391885.1 Conexibacter woesei
TCGAAGATGTCGAAGTCCGAGGGCAACATCTTCCAGCTCTCCGAGGCACTCGACCGGTTCGGTCCGGAAGCGGTCGTCTCCTACCTGATCTCCGGTCACTACCGCCAGCCCTTGGCATTCGGCGAGGCGCCCCTGACGGAGGCGGTGGCGCGGGTGGACCGGCTGCGCAACTTCCTGCGGGAGAACCCACCGGGCGAGGATCCCGCCCCCGCAGCCGTCGAAGCCGCCGACCGGTTCCGCGACGCCCTCGCCGACGATTTCAACACCCCCCGAGCGATGCGAGAGGTGTTCGACCTCGTCCGCAAGGCCAATCAGGAGGAGATAGCCGGGGCCGGCACGGCCGTCGTCGGGATGCTCGAGCTGGTCGGCCTGGAATCACTTGCCGAGAGCGGGGAGGAGGGCCCCGATCCGGAGGCTTTGGATTTGCTCGACCAGCGCCAGCAGGCTCGCGCCGACAAGGACTGGGCCCGTGCCGACGAGATCCGCGACCGCTTGGCCGAGCTCGGCTGGGAAGTACGCGACGGGGCCGAAGGCGCCAGCCTCGTCCCGCGTCCGGTCGGCTGAGGACGCGATGTCGCGTCGAGGTCCAGAGAGGCGACGGGCCGGCAAGCCCCGCGGCGATGCCGGACGTTCGGGCGGGGACGGTGGCCGGGCACCGGAGACCGAACTGATCTACGGCCGCCGGCCGGTCGAGGAAGCCGAGCGCGGTCGCCGTCGGGTCCACCGCGTATGGCGCACGCCCGAGTTCTCGCCCGAGTTCCTCACCGACCTCGCCGAATCCCCGGACCACCAGGGTGTGGTCGCCTCGGTCGATCCGTACCCGTATGTATCCGGCGACGAGCTGCTTGCCGGTGAGGATTCCCTGATCGTGGTGCTCGACCAGATCCAGGACCCCCGCAACCTCGGGGCTGTCTGCCGCTCGGCCGAGGTCGCCGGAGCCGCGGGCGTGGTCATTCCCGACCGCCGCGCCGCCACGGTGACCGCCGCCGCCGCGAAGGCGTCGGCCGGGGCCGTCGAACATCTGAGGATCGCCCGGGTACGGAACATCAGCGACTGGATCGCCGCCGCCAAGGAACGCGGCTTCTGGGTCTGGGGCGCCGACGGCGACGCCGAGGCCGCCCCGTGGGGGGTGGACCTGACCGGTTCCACGGTGCTGGTCATGGGCACCGAGGAGAAGGGTCTGCGTCCCAGGGTCGTAGATTCATGTGACGGATTGGTCGCGATTCCCCAGGCGGGGAAGACCGGTTCACTGAATGTTTCGGTTGCGGCCTCGGTCCTGCTCTTCGAGGCCGTCCGGCAGCGCACCACGAACGGAGGCAAAGAATGAAGGTCACCATGCTCCTTGCGGATTCCGCCCAGTCGGTCGGCGGAAAGCTCTACATCCTGGGCGGAGGGTGGTCCGTCACCGCGCCGGGCATCCCCCATGCCGTCGCGCTTCATTTCCAGGTGCCGTGGGATGAGAGCGACGACAGGCACAAGTTCCGGCTCATCCTGCTGACCAGCGACGGAGTCCCGTTCGGCGAGGAGCAGGGCACCCCGGTCAGCGTCGAAGGCGACTTCCAGACCGGACGTCCCGCGGGCATCAAGAAGGGCGTCCCACTGGACTCGACCCTGGCGGTGAACATCCCGCCGCTGCCGCTGGAGCCCGACTCCCGGTACGAGTGGCGACTCGAAGTCAACGGCGAGATGAACGACGACTGGCGCCTGCCGTTCTCGACCGCGCCGGCACAGGACAGCCAGGCCTGAGCCCGGCCCCGGCGATGCCCGGGGCCAGCAGCAGCACACGCTCCACCACGCGCGCAAGGCACTCTCGGGAGCCTTGCGCCGTGGTCCCGGGACGCCGCGACGCTGCCCCGGGGGTCCCTGCCGATGCAAGTCCGATTGCAGAATCGGGGGGTGGGGGTTGACAGAACTCTGCGAACCCGTAAACTAATCAACAGATAAAGGGTGAACCTCAACTTGAGTGTGAGATTCATCCGTCAGAACAAGGGCGTCCAGGGGAGGTAAGTGGCGCCACAGGCCTTCTTCAAAAGGAGAATGTGCGGTGGCTACCCCAACCTCAATTCCAGCAGCAGAACGTATTTCGGATGTCCGGACCAAACCGGTCCCAGTTAGAACTAACCCTCGACTTGAGCCTGATGATCAGCGTCTCGTCGCCCTTGCGAAGGGTGGAAGCAGCAAGGCGACCGATCAACTCATCCGTCGCTATCAGCGATTCGTGCGGCTCAAGGCTTCCTCCTACTTCCTGGTCGGCGGCGACTCCGACGACCTGATCCAGGAGGGGATGGTCGGCCTGTACAAGGCGATCCGGGACTACCGGACCGACCGCGAGTCCAGCTTCCGCAACTTCGCCGAGCTCTGCATCACCCGTCAGATCATCACCGCGGTCAAGACCGCCACCCGCAACAAGCACGCCCCGCTGAACCAGTACGTCTCCTTCGGCCAGTCGCCCTCCGCCAACGGCGAGACCGAGACCACCATGGAGGAGATCCTGCCGGGGCCGACCGCGTTCGACCCGGTCAACCAGGCGATCTCCTCCGAGGAGCTGGCCTGCCTCGTCTCCTGCCTGCAGGGCACGCTCTCCGAGATGGAGTCGAGCGTCCTCGGCTACTACCTCGAGGATCGTTCCTACGAGGACGTCGCCCAGCTGCTCGACTGCGACACCAAGACGGTGGACAACGCCCTCCAGCGCGTCAAGCGCAAGGTGACGAAGCACCTCGAGTCGCGCGACGTAGCCGTCTGAACCACCCCTGACTCACCGCGGCCCGACCGGGCCGCGAACAGCTTCGGCCGAGAAGCCGCCCGTCCGCCACAGCCACCGCGGACGGACGGCCCTCGCCGTCCGCCGCCTCCGTAGAGGCCGCCGCCCGGAAGCCTCCGTAGAATGGCGGCCTCCGGTATCCGTCCAACACCCGGACGACTCCGCCCGCCTAGCTCAATTGGCAGAGCACCTGTCTTGTAAACAGGAGGTTTCCGGTTCGATTCCGGAGGCGGGCTTGTTCTCGTGTAACGCTGCCGTCTCGCGCGTGTAGGGATCCCTTGTGACCGAAGAACAGCTTCTCGCCTACCACGACTTCACCCGGCGCCACGGGGTAAACAGGGGGATGTACGTGGTGGCCCGGTTAGCCCTGGTCCCGTTCTTCCTCGTCTACTTCCGTCTGTCCCGCCAGGGACGCAAGAACTCGCGGGTCAAGGGCGCGACCATCATCGCCGCCAACCACCGCAGCTTTCTCGACCCGTTCGTCATCGGAGCCTGCCTGCCCTGGTCGAAGCCGATGAACTACGTGGCCAAGGTGGAGCTGTTCGAGAAGCGGTGGCAGGGCTACTTTCTCTGCCGGCTCGGCGCCTTCCCGATCCGGCGCGGCGAAGCCGACGACTTGGCGATCGATACGGCCGAGCAGGTCCTGGCCCGCGGCGGTTCGATCTGCATCTTCCCGGAGGGAACCCGGATACGGAAGGGCTCGCTGGGACGGCCCAAACGGGGTGTCGGTCGGCTCGCCCTCCGCTCCGGGGCCCCCGTCATCCCGGTCGCGGTCAGCGGCAGCGAGAACGTGCGTCGCGGCCTGAAGATCCGCCCCCGCAAGGTCAACATCCGGGTCGGCCGGCCGATGACCTTCCCGCAGGCCGACAGTCCCTCGCCGGCCCTGGCATCGTCGGTGACCGCCCGTATCTGGCCCAACGTCGAACTTCAGTGGGAGGACATCGGCGGACTTCCCCCGATGCGCCGGGCCGCCGTCATCGGTGCCGGCTCGTGGGGGACAGCGGTCGCGGTGCTGCTGGCCCGCGGCGGGCTCGAAGTTCAGCTCGGTACGCGCACGGCCGAGCAGGCGGAGGCGATGGCCCTGGCCCGCGAGAACGAGAGGTACCTGCCCGGCGTCCGCCTGCCCGACGGGATCGAGGTCAAGACCTCCTCCGAGATCGAGCTCGGCGGGGTGGACCTGCTCTGCCTGGCCGTGCCCTCCGTGGCTTACCCGCAGGCAGTCGGATCGGTCGCCGACCGGGTCGGTCGCAGGGCCGGGATCCTGCTCTTGGCCAAGGGGCTGGTCGCTCCCAAGGGTCAGCTCCCCTCGGAGTACGTGAGTGAACGGATCCGGGCGCGCGGCGTCTCCTGCCTCGGCGGGCCGGCCCATGCCCGCGAAGCCGTCTCCGGCTCTGCCGCCCTCGTCCTCGGGAGCAGCGATGACGACCTTCGGGCGCAACTCGGCGATGTATTCGATCGGGCCGGGCTCGTCTGCGAGCGTTCAGGCGACGTGATCGGCGTGGAGATGGCCGGGGCCGCCAAGAACGCCGCCGTGCTCGCCGCCGCGGCCGCCGAGCCCCACGGCCTCAACGCCGCCGGGATCGCCGGCGCCGCCGTCTGGGACGAATGCGTCGACTACGCCGTCATGCGCGGCGCGGACCTCGAGACCTTCAACGGCCTGGCCGGGGTCGGGGACCTGCTCGCCACGGTGATGGCCTCCGGCAGCCGCAACCGGCGGGCGGGCGAGCTGCTCGGCCGCGGTCATCCTCCCGAGCAGATCCCCGACTTGATCGGGCAGGCCTCGGAAGCACTCGACTCGGTGCCGAAGATCGCCGAGACGGTGGCCGCCGCCGGCTGCCCCGCCGAGGCGCTCCAGGGGCTTTCCGACCTGGCCACGGGGAAGATCAACTCCGACGAATGGGTCGCCGCCTTGAGAAGGGTCGGCCACTCCCGCAGGGCGGCGTGATCGGGACGGCGGCACATCCGGTCGGTGCTTGCCCATTGCGGGTAGGCTGGACCGGTGAGCGAGCCCGAGCCGATACTCCTCCCGGGCGAGTCGATGGCCGAGATCGAACGGGATTTCGAACAGCTCTATCGGGACCATCTGCGCGACGTCTACTCCTACTCGTACTACCGGATCGGGAACCATCACGACGCCGAGGACCTGACCGAGCAGACCTTCCTCCAAGCATGGCGGCACTTCCCCCGGGCCCGGCGGGAATCGGACGGCCGGCCCCTGCGCCCCTGGCTGATCAGAATCGCCCACAACCTTGCGGCCAACTTCTATCGCGATCGCTCGCGGCGGCCCCAAACGCCGCTGGACAGCATCGAGCCACCCTCGGCGAAGCACTCCACCGAGGATCTGGTCGAGGGCCGGGCCGAACTGCGGGCAGTGATCGAGCATCTCCAGGAACTCCCGGACGACCGGCGCGAAGCCCTGGTCATGAGGTTCTCTCTCGGCATGGACAACCGGGAGATCGCCCGGGCGATGGGCAAGTCGGACGGTGCGA
>JBEBXB010000165.1:0-5238 GCA_040391885.1 Conexibacter woesei
CAGCAGGTAGCGGGTCGGGAAGTTGTCGGCACCGTCGACGATGATGTCGTAGTCCTTGATCACGTCGAGGATGTTGCCGGCGTCGAGGCGGAAGTTGTACTCCTTGACTTCGACGTCCGGGTTGAGTTGCTCGATCGCCTGGCGGGCGGAGCCCGTCTTTGACATGCCGACGGTGGAGGTCTTGTGGATGACCTGGCGCTGAAGGTTGGAGGCGTCGACCACGTCGTCGTCGACCAGGCCGATGGTGCCGATGCCGGCGGCGGCGAGGTAGAGGGCGGTCGGCGCTCCGAGGCCTCCCGCTCCGAGCAGGAGAACCTTGGCTTCGAGCAGCTTGACCTGACCGTCGACACCGACTTCCGGCAGCAGGGTGTGCCGGGAGTAACGGTCTCGCTGCTCGGGAGTGAGGTTGTGGTCGGAGGCGGTCGGGAGTCCCTGCTCCTGCCACTCGAGGATGCCTCCGGCGACGGAGACGACGTCCTCGTAACCGAGTCCCATCAGCTGCTCGGCGGCGGTCGCCGAGCGAACGCCGGAACGGCAGTGGATGATCACGCGGGAAGACTTGTCCGGAACCGCTTCGGCGATCTGGTCGGCGACCATGGCCGGCGGGATCAGCTTGCTGCCCTCGACCCTGACTTCCGCGTACTCGTGAGGCTCCCGGGTATCGATCAGCTTGGCTTCGCCGTCCTGCAGCTCGGCCCAGGCCTCTTGCGGGGAGATCTCCTTGACTGCGAACTTCTCGGTTGTTTCCGGTGCCATCGCCTAAACCCCTAAATCTCTATCTGGATTACCTACTTCAAAAAGTATAGCGCGGTCCGATCCCGTTCTCAAGCCGGTCGGACGACGCCGTGAAGGGTACAGACAGCCGCCCTTCCGGCCAGCCAGGCCGAGCCCGCGCCAACTCCAGCTAGATTGGTGACGAGGCGGCGGTCGAGTTGCCGCCAGTTGACATCAAGGAGACGGAGCATGGAAATCCGGATCAAGCGGATCTACGACGATCACCATGACGGCGACGGGTTCCGCGTCCTCGTCGACAGGCTGTGGCCTCGGGGCGTGAAGAAACAGGCCGCCGCGGTGGACGTGTGGGCCAAGGAGATAGCACCGAGCGACGGGCTACGGAGGGAGTTCCACGACCTCGGGCCGGACAGCTTCGACGAGTTCCGCGATCACTACCGGGACGAGCTCGACTCCCACCGACAGGAACTCGAAGACCTGCTGAAAGAAGCGGACGAGGCGACGGGGGATCGCGAAGCTCCTCTCACGCTGCTCTTCGCCTCGAAGGACGAGGACCACAACAACGCCGTGGTCCTCGCCGAAGTTCTCCGCTCCATGAAGAGCTGAAGGAAGAGCTGAAGGGCGATTAAGAGGACCGGGGGCGATCGACCCCGGTCCAGTCGGGTCGATCGCCCCCGGTCCTTGGAGGTTGCTGAGTTGCGGGACGCCGCTAGAGCGAAGGACGCATCTGGCGGAGACGCTTGACCCGTTCCTCGATCGGAGGATGGGTCGAGAAGAGCCCGGCCAGGCCCTTCGACTTGAATGGCTTCACGATGTACAGCGGCTCGGAAGCCTCGCTGACATGACCGCGCATCGGAATCGCATCGGCGCCCTGCTCGAGACGAAGCAGAGCCGACGCGAGGGACTCCGGGTTCCCGCAGATCGCGGCGCCACCGGCATCGGCGGCGTACTCGCGCTGACGCGACACGGCCATCTGGATGATCCCGGCGGCCAGCGGCGCCAGTAGCACCATCGCCAGCGAACCGATCAGTCCGAGCGGCGAGTTGTTGTCGTTGCCGAACCACATCAGCATGTAGCCGAGGTAGGTGATCGCGGCACCGATCGTCGCGGCGACTGACTGGATCAGGATGTCGCGGTGCTTGATGTGAGCGAGCTCGTGGGCGACCACGCCGCGCAGCTCGTCAGTCGAGAGCAAACGGGTGATGCCGGCGGTCACGGCCACGGCCGAATGGTTGTAGTTCCGGCCGGTCGCGAAGGCGTTCGGCTGATCCTGGGGGATCACGTACAGCTTCGGCATCGGGATCTCTGCCCGCTGGCAAAGCTCACGAACCATCTGGAAGTACTGGGGGTGCTCGGACTCCTCCATCGGCTGGGCCCGGCTCATCTTCAGGGCGATCTTGTCGCTGAAGAAGTAGGAGAAGAAGTTCATCGCCACGGCGAAGCCGAGGAACATGAGGGTGGTGCTCGGGTTGCCGCCGCTGACGAGGTAACCGATCCCGACCAGCAGACCGGAAAGGGTCGCCAACAGGAG
Source organism: Conexibacter woesei (assembly GCA_040391885.1). Classification (GTDB taxonomy): domain Bacteria; phylum Actinomycetota; class Thermoleophilia; order Solirubrobacterales; family 70-9; genus 67-14. Next base: position 2,264 of record JBEBXB010000165.1, read on the forward strand.
CGTGGTCCGGAACGTCGCGCCCCAGGTTGACTGCTTGGTTGTCGTCATCGAATCTCCTCGGATGGCAGGTACAAGAAAGTAGGCATGGAGTCTTGCGCAGGTCCGGGCCTTCGTCCATAGGGGCTGCCCCCCATCTTTTCGCCACGGTCTCCCCTCTGATCGGCCTGCGACGATGAGCCCGTGAAGCATCGGCCCATATTCACCGAGGTCCTCACCCTCAATGCCCTGATGGTCACCGCCGCGACGATCGGCGCCGCGATCGTCACCGGGCTCGGCTGGAACCACGCCGAACGCCTCATCCCCCTAGTCGCGGCGGCGGTCGGAGTGACCTGCCTGCTCAACATCGCCTTGCTCCGTCGTCGCTTCAACCCGCTCGAGGACCTGATCGACGAGATGGAGAAGGTAGACCTGAGCCGACCCGGCGCAAACCTGCCCGCCTGGATCGACGGACAGGCCGAGACCGAAGAGGTCGAACGGCTGGAACTGGCTTTCCTGAGGATGATGCGCCGGCTCGAAGCCGAGCACCGTCGCAGCGCGAGCGCCGCGCTCACCGCCCAGGAGGAGGAACGCGCCCGCGTCGCGCGGGACCTCCACGACCAGGTCAATCAGTCCCTGACCGGGGTCCTGCTGCGTCTGGAGGCAGCCCGGTCGGCCGCACCGCCCGAGCTCGAAGCGGAGATCGCCGACACCCAGGGACTCGCCCACCAGGCGATGGACGAGCTGCTCACCGTCGCCCGCCAGCTTCGCCCCACCGCGCTCGACGACCTTGGTCTCCGGGCCGCGATCGCCGGTCTCGCGGAACAGCTCGACCGGCCCGGGATGACCGTGTCCTTCACCTGCGAAGGCGAGCCGGCCACCCTCAGCCCGGAGGTCCAGCTCGTGATCTACCGCGTATCCCAGGAAGCGCTCGGCAACGCGATCCGGCACTCGGGCGCCGACCGGGTCGAGGCCCGGCTGACGGTCGAGGATGATGCCTCCCGGCTGGAGGTGACCGACAACGGATCGGGATTCACCTTCGAAGAGTCGACGACCGGTCTCGGCCTCGGCGGCATGAAGGAGCGGGCGCTGCTCGTCGGCGGAGACCTTGAGACAGAGTCCCGTCGGGGCCACGGCACGACGATCCGGCTGACCGTTCCCGAAGGAAACGCTCGATGAAGATCATCATCGCCGACGACCACGGGATCGTGCGATCCGGGATCCGGCTGCTGCTCGAGACCCAGCCCGACCTGGAAGTGACAGGCGAAGCGGCGGACGGGATCTCGGCCCGGGACCTGATCGTCCGCGAACGTCCGGACCTGGCGATCCTCGACGTCAAGATGCCCGGTCTCACCGGCCTGCAGGCCACCCGCGAGATCAAGGCCCAGGCTCCGGAGGTTTCCGTGCTGATCCTCTCGATGCATGACGACGAGCGTTACCTGTTCGAGGCCCTGAAGGCCGGTGCTTCGGGCTACGTCCTCAAGTCGCAGGCCGACACCGATCTGCTCGACGCGATCCGGTCGGTCGAACGGGGGGAGCCTTTCCTGTCACCCGGAGCCCAGCAGTCCCTGATCCGGGATCTGCTGGAACGGGGAACCCCGTCCGGATCCGATCTCACCCCGCGCGAAGAGGAGATCGTCAAGCTCGTGGCGGAGGCGAACACCACCCGGGAGATCGCCGAGCTGCTCCACCTGTCGGAGAAGACCGTCGAGAACCACCGGGCCAACGCGATGAAGAAGCTGGGGATGCGCGATCGGGTCGAACTGGTCCGGTACGCGATCCGACAAGGCCTGATCGAACCCTGAGGTCAGGTCCAGTCGAAGTTATTTACGAGCGACCACGCTCCGGCCGCAGCACCGAACGGGACCAAGAGAACGGTGACCCAGCCGCCTCCCTCCACCCCGCCCGGAAACATCACCAGGATGAGCATGTACCAGAGGATTCCGACGATGACGAACGTGATCGCGGCGGCAAGTGCGCCGACAAGATTCGCCACCGTGAAGGGATCGGATGACCCGGGGCGATGTTGCGGTGCGATCGGCGGCAACCTGGGCGGAGCGGCGGGAGAACCGAGGGACTCGCTGCGTCGCGGCGACAGCGGAGCACTCAACGGCGGTGGCGGTGGCGGCGGGGGCGGTGGCACGGCGGCCGTCGTGCCGGCTCCTCCGATGCTCACCTGCTCGGTCCCGCATCCAGGGCAAGACCGAGCTTCGGGTTGAAGCGGCGCATCACAGCGAATGCAAAGTTCGATCTCGTTCAACACCACTCCCTCGGCTATTGAATTGACTTCCTCCTCGAACCCGATCGTACAAGCGTCTGGCGGACACTTTCCGACCCGCCCCGCACCGCCGCCGATCGCCCCGCCCGCCCTTGATCCACCCTGGTTTCGGAGGCCTGGGAAGAAAACCTGACCAATGCTCTAGGATTTAGGGTGATGCTCTTCTCGACCAAAGCTGAATACGGGGTCCGCCTGATGGTGGAGCTCGGTCGCCAGCCCAATACCGGTCCGGTTTCGCTCAGTGCGATCGCCGAGGCCGAAAACCTGCCGCTTTCGTACCTGGAGCACCTGGTGGCGAAGCTGCGGACCCGCGGGTTGGTCACCTCGACCCGAGGTGCCCACGGCGGCTACAGCCTGGCCCACCCGGCCGAGGACATCACGATGGTCGAGGTCGTCGAGGCGCTCGAGGGGCAGATCGCCCCGATGGAGTGCTTCCACGAAACCCCGCAGGGCAAGGTCCTCTGCTCGCACGAGGTCGACAGCGACCGTTCATGTGCGACGAAGCTGCTCTGGACCAGGGTTCAGAACGGCGTCAACCGAGCTCTCTCCGGCACCACGCTGGCCGAGCTCGTCGAGTTTTCCAAGCCGGCCGACGAACGACGGCCGACTGTCGGCAGCGCCGCCTGAGCGCGCCGCCCCCAACCAGTAACCGAGAAACGGAGTCATTCTCTTGGCAGAGCTAGAGATCAAGAACCTTCATGTGAGCGTCGACGACAAGGAG
>JBEBXB010000166.1:0-5236 GCA_040391885.1 Conexibacter woesei
TGAGCACGATCTCGCGCCCTTCGCGGAAGGGATCGGGCACGACCCCACTGTAAGTGACCGGCAGCGAGCCGGAACCGTCACGATCGCTCACCTTGAAGGCGATGCCGGACTTTGTCTTGCGAATCGAACCATTGATGACCTTGCCGGTCATCTCGTAGCTCTTGCCGGGAACCGCCTGGGAAAGCTCGGTCGGCTGCCGGGCCTCGCTCGACGCGTTGAAAGAGGTGTAGATCAGCCCTGTTGCGAGAACCAAAGCCAGTCCGAGAGCCACGAAAAGTCTGACCTGACGCTTGCGCTGTACGTCCATAACGACACCATTATCGCAAGCCGTGCCGAATTCGGCCTCGACGTGGGAAAAGGACCGCCGGCGACCTCAGCGAAGGATCGCGAGGACCATCGCCCACCAGGCCCGAAGCAGCCACCGGACGGGGCCTCTCCGGACCTCTTCCGGCAGCAGCGGCGAGTCGAGATCAGGGGTCAGCAGGCGGGCGAACTCCCCCGCCGTGATCGTCCGCCGCAAGGCCAGCTCCCGACGTTCGCGGAGCAACCGCGGCATCCACCGGACGACATCGGCCCAGGATCGCATCTTGTGCCTGAGCCAACCGCCCCTGGCGGCGACCGGGACCAGTACCAGCTCGGTGACGAACAGCACCGGGGCGACCAGGGCGAGCAGAGGCGCCGGGTAGTTGCGAATGACCATCGCCAACCGGTTGCGCTCCAGCCAGAACCACTTCAGGTCGTTCGAACCGAAGTCGTAGTCGTGATCGACCACCGCCGCCGGCTCCAACCCGATCCGGCCTCCCGCCGAACGGAGCCGCAGGGAGAAATCGATGTCCTCGTGGTAGAGGAAGAACTCCTCGGCGAGTCCCCCGACCCGCTGCCAGGATTCCCGTCGGACGGCCAGGCAGGCGCCCGATGCGACCGGGATGTCGCGGGCCGGTCCGGCGTCCGAGATCGCTCGCCCGTGGCCGCCGGCCCAGGCGATTCCCGTGAAGTGGACCGGGTTCGCCCAGCTGTTGATCCGCATCTCCCCGTCGATCCGGCAGGCCACGAGCGCCATCCACGCATCCCATTCCGGTCGGTCCCCCGCCGGCTTCCGGATCGCCTCGCCGAAACCGGGCTCCGGCATCGCATCAGGGTTGAGGATCAGCAACAGATCCCCGGTGGCGAGATCGGCGCCGTGGTTCACCGCGGTGGTGAAGCCGGCGTTCCTGCCCATCTCGACCAGCCGGGCGCCGGGCAGGCATTCCTCGAGGATCGGGGCGGGCGACTCGCGGGAACCGTTGTCGACCACGATCACCTCGTCTCCCGGAAGCGTCTCCCTCCCGAGGGCGGTCAGGGTCCGACGCAGATCCATCCCCGAGTTGTAGGCGACGATCACCGTCGAGAGACGCGGGTTCAACGCCGACAGGTTCCGATCTTCACGACGGTCGCGCCGCGACGCGATTCGACCTGGAACTCGATCTTCCGGTCGTCGTGCCTGTACGTCCACCCCTTCGCCGCCTTTCCGTTCACCGTGAGGCAACGGGGGCGGAACGGCCGCTTCAGCGAAGCGAGGCTCGCCCGGACGGTCCACGTCCGGGCCTTCGTGTCCTTGAGGGTGAGCTTCCAGCGGCGGACTCCGCGACGGGCCTCCGACGAACGCATCGATCCCTGATCGAAAGCCGCGGACGAGGCACCGCGCGGAAATGCGAGCAGCGAGCGCTCCGGGCGGTCGGACAGCCGGGAGACTTCCGGGTTCCCCTCCCCGTAGGGGGCCAGGGTATCGACGGACGGATCGAGCATCGGCAGCAGGGCTCCGGCGCGGACGAGGACGGGAATGTCCTCCTCCCCGGCCGGCAGGGTCCGGTCGGCGCCGCCCTTGACCCGGGCCGCCCTCCCGAGCGGGAAGGAGCCGTCTTCGCTATCGAAGCCGATCGTCTTCCAGAGATCGAGCCAGAGCCCCGGCGGGACCGCGACCTTGCGTTCGGAGACGCCCGGCTGGGTCACCGGCGCGACCAACAGGTCGGGGCCGAACATGAACTGGTCGAACCGTCCCGCCGACCGGCGATCGCCGGGATGCTCCAAGATCATCGCCCGCATGAGCGGCATGCCGGTGCGCCGATACTCGCGGGAGGCGGCACGGATGTACGGGTAGAGCTGGGTGCGGAGCTTCGCGTACCGCCGCCAGTGATCGATCTGGTCGGCGTCGGAGATCCGCGCGCGCGGCATCGCGTTGAGGATGTAGCCGTCGGCCTGATCCCGCATCACTCCTGAGAAAGCGCCGAACTGGACCCATCGTCTCAACAGCTCGGGGGTGGTCGTCTCCTCGCCCAGGGTGAAGAAGCCACCGATGTCGGATCCCCAGAAGCCGATCCCCGAGAGGCCCGCGGTGAGCCCGTTGGTCACCGACGACGCAAGGCCGTCGAAGTCCCAGCCGGTTGTCGGGTCCCCACCCCAGACGACCGGCGAACAGGCGGCCGAGCCGTTGTAGCCCGAGCGCACATAACGGAGCACCGGAAGCGGGTTCGACGCCACCTCGTCCCGGGCGGTGCAGTGGTAGTCACGGGGGTAGCGGTTGTGGGAGATCATCCCCGCGACGCCGTCCGCGGAGATCCCGTCCGGTGGGTCGTACTCGCCGAAGTCCTCCATCCAACCGTCGTAACCGTGTGAGAGGGCCTCCCGCAGGAGCTCGCCGTAGGCTGCCCTGCCGGTGGGGGACGAGAAGTCGAACTGCCCGACGGTGTAGCTCATGTACCTGTACTCGTACGGCTCACCCTGACGGTTCATCGTGAGGGCACCGGCGGCAGCCAACTCGTCGAACTTCGGCGACCAGTTGGTGCAGATCATCGGGTTGAAGTAGGTGGTGACCGCCATCCCGTTCTCGTGGTAGAGGCCGGCCCGCTTGATCTCGTCGGAGTGATCGATCGACTGGCCGCAGGGCAGGTAGTGGGCGTAGGTCTGGGTGACCGAGGTCGGCACGTCCGCCTGCCTCAGCCGATCGACCGTGGCCTGGTCGCCCCCGTTGGCCTGGACCCACGGTCCGAGGAACCAGGGAGCCGGGTCGGGCTGACGTCCGATCGCCCTGGTCAGCCGGGCGAGGGTCCGGGCCGGGGTGGGCCCAGCAAAGAAATTGAGCCGGAGCACGGTCGGCGAGGGCCGATCCTCCGGCTGCTGATCCAAATCCGGCACCGTGCGGGACACCTCGACGCTCCAGGCATCCTCGCGCTGGTTGCCGAGGTTGAACCGGGTCGGCCTCGTCTCCCGAGCCAACACGCCGTAGCCACGGCTGGAAAGCAGCCACGGCATCGGGAAGTAGGTGTCGTCCTCCTTCGCGCGGATCGACCAGGTCGGCACGAAGCCCTTGATGAACCCCGATTCCCGGGGTTGGTACGGGCCTTCTCCGACCCAGTTCTCGACCTCGCGCCCACGCTGATCGACCTCGTTCGACCGTTCGCCGAACCCCATGTACCTCTCGCCCGGCCGGCCGACGAAGGACATCCCGATCGCCTCCACCCCGTCCGCGGAGCCGATCACGGCCGCCTTGAGCAGCACGACCCCGCGCCGGCCGGGTGAGACCTCGATCCGGAGCCGTTGCAAGGTCCCCCGCAGCGCCACGATCGACAGCGAAGCCCTGCCCCGCTTCCATCCGCGGACGACCCGGGTGGCCCGGTGCCACTTCCCGGCGCTGTCGCGGATGCCGATGCGACCGATCTCGCCGGTGCCGGCGCGTTCCGCCACGATCCGCCCCCGCCCGCGTTCCCGCAACGCAAAGGACCATTTGGACTTGCCGACCGAAGCGGTCAGCGGGCCGGATTTCACGGAATGTGAGCCCCCGGCAGCCATGGCCGGCGTCGGCGACCCCGGGATCCAGGCGAAGACGACCATCACCAAACCAACGATCGCCGCTCCCAAGCGGCTTCCCTGCGGCACCATGGCCGTGAGGCTATCCGAGTGCCGAAGCGGACGACGGGGATCGAACCCGCGACCTCAAGCTTGGGAAGCTTGCGCTCTACCAACTGAGCTACGTCCGCGCCGGCGCATCGTAACCGACTTCCGCGGACCGTCCCCGGTCGGGTCGCCGACCCTCACAAAGAGTCGGAGGGCGCTCTCCTTCATACTCAGGAACGGTTTGAACCTTCGGACTTCACTTGTGACTGTGGGCGTCGTCGCCTTGCTCGGATTCCTCACCTGGGGCCTGGTAAAGAAGGGCGATGCCGGGCTCAAGACCGGCGAGCCCGTCCCGGTCGCCACGCTCCCGACCTTGCCGCCCGGCGGGGAATCATCGCTCGCCGAATATCGCGGCCAGTGGGTGCTGCTCAACATCTGGGCTTCCTGGTGCAAGCCGTGCCGGGCGGAATCACCGGCGCTCGAGGAGTTCGAGCGCAAGTACCGCGGCAAGGTCGCCGTGCTCGGCGTCGACACCCGGGATCTGAGCGGGGACGCGATGAAGTTCCTGCGGGAGTTCGACATCACCTACCCCCAGATCCGCGATGCCTCCGGCGACTACGCGGACGAGCTCAAGGCGACCGGGGTACCGGAATCCTTCCTGATCGACCCGGACGGCAAGCTCGCCTCCCACTACCCGGGCCCGTTCCGTGATCTGGCCGGGGTCGAGGACTTCACAGCGCCGGCCTTCGGGGGCGAGCAGACCGACCGGCTCGGGAGCTGGCCGTGATCATCCGACTGATCGCCATGTTGCTGATCGCGGTCACCGGGTTCAGCGGGGCCGCGTCCGCTGCGCCGGCGCGGACCAGCCTGCCCGAGATCGAGGACGAGGTCATGTGCCCGATCTGCGGCACCCTGCTCTCCCTCTCCCACGCTCCGGCGGCCGAACGTCAACGCGTGTACATCCGAAAGCTGATCGCCGAAGGAAAGACCAAGGATCAGATCAAGGACGCGCTGGTCGTTGAGTACGGCGGTCAGGTGCTCGCGATGCCGGAGAACAGGGGCATCGACGTGTGGGCCTACCTGGTTCCGGTGATCGGGTTCGGCCTGGCGGCGATCGGCGTGATCTGGACGGTCATCCGGTGGCGTCGTGGCCGCTCGGACGACGGTTCTGACCCTCCCGGCCGAACCGGGGACGGCCCCGGCGAAGGCTCGGACGAAGCCGAACGGCTCGACCGGGACATGGCCCGGTTCGACCTGTAACCAGGACCGCCGCAGGACCGCCGCAGGACCGCCGAGACCGCCAAGGAGGACGGCGGCTCGTCTACATCCGGTCCGGCGCGGAGATCCCGAGGAGCCCGAGGGCCCG
>JBEBXB010000167.1:0-5205 GCA_040391885.1 Conexibacter woesei
GGTACGAGCCGATCGGCGTCGTCGGCGTGATCGCTCCCTGGAACTACCCGTGGACCATCCCGATGCAGGAGGTCGCGATCGCCCTGATGGCCGGCAACGGCATCGTGCTCAAGCCGGCCTCGCTTACCCCGCTGCTGGGCGAGGCGATCCAGTCGGTGTTCGAGGACGCCGGCTTTCCCCGCGGTCTGGTGCGCACCGTCCACGGCGGCGGGCGCATCGGCGACGCCCTGACCAAGTCCACCGCGGGCAAGATCTTCTTCACCGGCTCGGTGCCGGTCGGCTACAAGGTCGGCGAGGAATGCGCCAAGCGGATGAAGGGCTGCGTGCTCGAGCTCGGCGGCAAGGATCCGATGATCGTCCTCGACGACGCCAACATCGACTTCGCGATCTCCGGCGCCGTCTGGGGCGGTTTCGCCAATGCCGGCCAGACCTGTGCCGGGATCGAGCGGGCCTACGTCATGGAGGGCGTCAGCGAGCGGTTCATCGAAGGCGTGGTCGCCGGAGCCAGCGCGCTCAAGGTCGGTGACCCCTCCGAGTACGACACCGAGATCGGCCCGATGGTCTCCAAGGACCAGTACGACCTGGTCCGGGAGCTGGTCGACGACGCCGTCGCCGCCGGCGCCGAACTGCGCTGCGGCGGCCCGGTGGATGTTGACGGCTTCCCCGAAGGCAGCTTCATCGCCCCGGTGGTGCTGACCGGCGTGACCCACGAGATGAGGATCATGAAGGAGGAGATCTTCGGACCGGTGCTGCCGATCGTCACCGTCGCCTCTGAGCAGGAAGCCCTCGACCTGGCCAACGACTCCGAGTTCGGCCTGGGTGCCTCGGTCTGGACGAAGGACCGTCAGAAGGGCGAGCGGATCGCGAACCGGATCGACGCCGGGATGGTCTGGATCAACGACCACATGTTCACCCACGGCGCCGCTCAGACGACCTGGGGCGGAGTCAAGGATTCCGGTCTCGGCCACTCCCACTCCAAGTACGGCTTCCTCGAGTGCGTGGAGATCAAGCTGGTCACCTACGAGCCCGGCCTCACCCGGAACTTCTGGTGGCATCCCTACGACGAGACCCTGGCCAAGGCGATGAAGTCCTCCGCCCGGCTGCTCTACGGCAAGGGCGGCGAGCGGGTCGACGCGTTGAAGTCCGGGGCGGGACCGCTGCTCCGGGTCGGCAAGCGGATCACCAAGCGCGGTTCCTGAACCGGCCCGGCATCGGGCCGGTCTCATCGGGCCGTATCTGCCGCAAACTCATAGGATCCACCCACGCCGAGTCGAGAGAGCTCGGTAAACCTGCCTGACTTCATCGGACGAAGCGGGCTGATCTACATCCATTGGGGGATTGAGTGAAGTTGAGAAAGCTGCCTGTCCTGATGATCCTGGGGGTCATGACGATCGGTGTCATGGGCGCCGACGACAGTTGCTCCACCGAGGAACCGACGGTCGAGAAGGCGAACAAGAAGGATTCCGGCAAGAAGAGCTCCGGCGAGAAGAAGTCAGCGGAGCAGAGCGGAACGACGGCGGGGGTCGGCGACAAGCTCAGCCTGAAGGGCACCACCTACCAGGTGGTTTCCGCGAAGACCGCTTCGTCGGTCGGTGGCGAGTACCTGAACGAAGAGGCGAACGGGGTGTTCGTCATCGTCACCCTGAAGCTCACCAATGAGGAAGACGAGCCCTCGACGATCTTCGAGGACGCAATCAGCCTCATCGGCGGCAACGGGAGCAAGTACTCGACCTCGACCGGAGCGGCGATGGTCATGGGCGACGACTCCTTCTTCCTGCTGGAGGAGATCCAGCCCGGTTTGACCGTCAAGGGCAAGCTGGTCTACGACATCCCGAAGAAGGCTCTTTCGGGTGCCTACCTCCAGGTCGAGGATCTCTTCTCCGACTCCACGGGTGAGATCGACCTCGGTCTCTAGGCCGAGCTCCTGATCCATCCGCGTCCCACAGCGCGGTGAGCGCCGAAGGCCGGGTCAAGCGACCCGCCTTCGGCGACCGCCGCACGGGTGGGCGCACCAGGCACCGGGTGGTCCGGACACGGCCCGGAGTTGTGTCAGGCTTCTCCCGATGACGCTCGCAGATGGAGTTGACGCGGTTTGAGCCGGCGCGGTCTGGTCGTCTTGCTGTGCGCGGTCGCGGGAGCCGCCGCGCTCCTCTACGTGGCGGGCCGACCTGACAGCGGCGAAGAGAAGTCCCCTGCCGGCGCTGGTTCCGAGAAGCAGAACGGCCGTTCCGGGAACTCGACCTCCGGCAAATCGGGGGCGAAGCCGAAGCCGCAACCGGTTCTCCCGAAATCGACCTGCCCGCCGGAGCTCTCCAACTGCGTGGTCGCCAGCGGCCGGGTGATCTACGTCGAAGCGGTCGACCCGGACGGTGACGGGGACGCTCATTTCGTCACCATCAGCAAGGAGAACGTGACCGGTGCCGGGATGACCGTCTTCGACGTCAAGCCGGAGCTGCGTCCCGATCCGCTCCCGAAGGCGGGCGACACGGTCGGCGGGGCCGGGCCTGTCTACACCGGCTCCCACGGCCAGAAGCAGATCGAAGTGATCGAGTTCCACGTCGCCCGCTAGAGCGAGGGACCTAACCGGCCTATCGGCTAACCGGTCATCCGGACGATCGAATCCGCCAGCCAGACCATCGAACCCGCCATCTGGACATCGAACCCGTCTTTTTGAGCGTTATGCGCTCAAAAAGACGGGCCAAGAGGCGCGGCGCGTGACGAAGCGACAGGCCTGACGATCAAACCCGTCTTTTTGGGCGTAATACGCCCAAAATCCCCGGTTCGGCCGCGGGCCGGGGCCGGGGGTCGCGGGCCGGGGGCCGGGGGTCGCGGGCCGGGGGCCAGGAAGCCGGGGGCCGGGGCGGGCTGAATCAGACCCGTACGATTTCTAGTCCCGGGGCGTCGATCAGCGTCTGGAAGTCGTCGTCCTGGGTGTAGACCGGGATCCGGTTGGCCACGGCCGTGGCCGCGATCCAGAGGTCGTTGACGTTCAGTCGACGTCCGGCCTCCACGAGATGCGTCCGCAGCAATGCCCAAGCGTTGGCGACGGCTTCGTCGATCGGAAGCAACTCGATGTCGGCAACCATTTCGAGCGCAAGGAGCCGCCGGGCGCGGGTCTGATGGTCCGTGGCGGCAAGGACACCTGCCTTCAACTCGCCCAGCGTAATCGGTGAAATGGCATACCTGCCCGGGAGTCGTTCTGCGGTGAGCGGCCGTCCCATCTCAAGCGAGATGAACACGCTGGTGTCAACTACGCCTCGGGTCATCGGCTACCGGATCGGGCCGAGATCGTCGGTCGTGTCACCGGCGATCCACTTCAGATCCTCACGCAGGCCTGGATCGGCCTGAAACTCCGAGAGGCGTTGTGCGAGCTCCTCACCACTGATCCACCTGCGCCGACTGGGCTTGACCGGAGAGAGCCTCGCGACGGGCTTGCCGCGCACGGTGATCACGACCTCCTCGCCGGCTTCGACCCGGCGGAGAACGTCGGCGGTGTTGTTGCGAAGCTCTCTGGAGGCAACTTCTACAGACATGCTACGAACGTAGCACATGGTTCTCGTCGTCATGCGTCGTTAGGCGACCTCGGTCCGATGCTCGCCCCCGGCGTCGATCGCGCAGCCTTCCCCGGTTCGTTGCGGAGCCTTCCCCGGTTTGTTGCGCAGCCTTCCCTGATCTGTTGCGCAGCCTTCCCCGGTCCGTTGCGGAGCCTCACCGGTCCGGTTCGAGGTGCGAGACTGCGCGGGATGGCCGTGGAGTCGGAAAACGCAGGGACAGACGCAACTCGGCAGGGAACTTTCCCAGGCCCGGCGATCCTTGTGCGGGGGCTGGTCCGCGACTACGGCGACCGGCGGGTGCTTCGGAAGGTCGATGTGGATCTCGCCGCCGGCGACTCGCTCGCGGTGCTCGGTCCGAACGGGTCGGGGAAGAGCACCCTGCTGCGGGTGCTGGCGACCTTGCTTCGCCCCGGTGGCGGCGAGGTCGACGTACTGGGCTGCGACCTGCCGAAGGAGAGCTGGAAGCTGCGGGGGCGGGTCGGCTACCTCGGTCACGAACCGCTGCTCTACGAAGACCTGACCGGGCGGGAGAACCTCGAGTTCCAGGCCCGCATGCACGGCATCCCCCCGGAGGAAGCTGCCGCCAGGATCGAATCCGATCTCGAGATCGTCGGCATGACCCGCCGCTCCCGGGACCGGGTCAGCGACTACTCGGCGGGGATGCGCCAGCGCATCGCGATCTGCCGGGCGGTTCTTCACCGGCCGGCGCTGCTTCTGCTGGACGAGCCCGACTCGAACCTCGACCCGGAGGGGCGGGAAGCCGTGCGGGCGCTGATCGGCCACCCGGACGAGCTCGGCTGGTCGCCGCCCGCCCCCGAAGATCCGGGGAAGTCCGACTCCGGTGCGGCGCGCACCGGCGGGGTCTCCCGCGTGGTCGTCTCGCACGAGCCGGAGCGGGCCCGGGCCGAGGCGGACGCGGTGCTCGAACTGGGTCGTTCCGGCACGGCCGCCGGTGCCGCGGCAGCGGGAGCAGGTTCGTGACCCGGTCCCGCTCCGCCTTCGGGGCGATGGTCGCCAAGGACCTCCGCACCGAGCTGCGGACGATGCAGTCGCTGCCGGCGATGGTGCTGTTCGCGGTCACCACCTTCATCATCTTCCGCTACGGCCTCGACCGGACTTCGCTATCGGGATCGCTGGCGGGCGGGGTGCTCTGGACGACCCTGCTCTTCGCCGCGATCCTCGGGATCAACCGGATCTTCCTCGCCGAACGGGAGGAGGGCGGATTCGACGCCTTTCGCCTGGCGCCGGTAGACCGCTCGGTGCTGTTCGCCGCCAAGGCGGCGGTGCTGTTCATCTATCTCTGCGCGATCGAACTGGTCGTGGTGCCCGTCTTCGCGGTCTTCTTCCTCTCGACCTGGTCCGGCCTGCTGCCGATGCTGGCCATCTTGGCGGGAGCGAATCTCGGCTTCGCGGTGCTCGGCACCCTGATCTCCTCGATGGCCGTCAATTCGAGGGCCCGCGACCTGCTGGTGCCGTTGCTGCTGCTCCCCCTGGTCGTGCCGCTGATGATCGCCGTGACCGGCGCCACCTCCCATCTGCTCGACGCCGCCGGTCCGGACTACGGCAACTTCGGGACCTGGCTGCTCGTCCTGGCTCTATACGATGGGATCTTCTGCCTCATCGGTTACGCCGTCTTCGAGTTCCTGCTCGA
>JBEBXB010000168.1:0-5180 GCA_040391885.1 Conexibacter woesei
GGCGGTTTCCCGGAACAGGCCAGAAGCGACCTGAAGCTCGGGCAGGCGGGTCAGCGCGATGCGCTGGAGGATGCGGGGCTCGGCTGTCACGCGGCTCAGGTGGCGTCCATGTAGAGCGCTTCGATGTCGTTCTCGTACTTGTCCGAGATCGGACGCCGTTTCAGCTTCATCGTCGGGGTCAGCTCATCTCCACCGGGGATCCATTCGCCCGGGACGATCCAGAACTTCTTGATCTGCTCGACCCGCGCCAGCTTGGAGTTGGCCCGTTCGACCCCGGCCTCGATCTCGGCCCGGACGCTGTCGTGGGTGGCCAGCGCCTCGAGCGTCGCGTCTTCGATCTCGTTCTGCGCCGCCCAGATCGGGGCGAAGTCCGGATCGAGCACGATCAGGGCGACGTTGTAGGGACGGGCATCCCCGATCACCACGCAGTTGTTGATCAACGGCGAGGACACCTTGACCTCGGCCTCGATGTTCGACGGCGACATATTCTTGCCGGAGGCGTTGATGATCAGTTCCTTCTTGCGATCGACGATCGTCACGTACCCGTCTTCGTCGATCGTGCCGATGTCTCCGGTGTGGAGCCAGCCGTCGGTGATGTCCTCGGCCGTCTTCTCCGGCTTGTTCAGGTACTCCTTCATCACGTAAGGGCTACGGCAGAGCAGCTCGCCGTCCTCCGCTACGCGCAGGTCCGTCCCCGGTACCGGGGGCCCGACGGTGCCGAGCTTGATCCGGTCGGGCGGGTTGATCGTGATCACGCCGCAGGTCTCGGACATGCCCCACAGCTCCCCGATCTCGATCCCGATCGCGTGGAAGAACTCCAGCACGGCGACGGGAGTCGGGGCGGCCCCGAGCGAGACCGCGATGTACTCGTCGAGGCCGAGCGCGGCGCGCAGCTTGGAGAAGAGAGCCTCGTCGGCCTGGGCGACCGCGGCCGCCAGCTCTTCAGGGACAGGTTCCCCGGCCTGTTCCAGCTGAACCTTCCGGATCGCGGCCTGCAGCCCCGCCTGGGCCTGTTCGCGCTGCTCGTCGGGAAGGCTGGCCAGATTGGCTTCGAGGCCCGCCTTGAGCTTCTCCCAGATCCGCGGGACGGCGAAGAACCAGGTCGGCCTGACTTTCGGCAGGAACTCGATGATCCGCTTGGCGTCGGGGCAGATGTGCACCTCGAGACCCCGCATGACGGGTGTGTAGTAATTGGCGGCCCGTTCGGCGATGTGCGCGGCCGGCAGCCAGGAGATCACCCTCCCGGAGTCGAGCGGCAGCTCGATGATGCCGTGCGTCACCGCGGAAAGCATCCGCATCAGGTTCCCCTGGGTCAACAGCACGCCCTTGGGAGGCCCGGTGGTGCCCGAGGTGTAGATCAGCGTCAACGGGTCGTCGAGGCCGACCTCGGCGGCGATCGGCGCCGGATCGAAGTCGGGGTCGACCGCCTCCAGCTCCTCGAGGGTCGCCGTCCCGCCGCCGCCGTCGATCACGATCACGTGGCGGATGTGGTCGAGCCCTTCGATCGCCTCCTTCACGTTCTCGAGGAAGGCGGTCTCCACGATCAGCGCGGTCGCCTCGGAATCCTCGACCACGTAACGGATCTGATCCGGGGAAAGGGTCTGGTAGATCGAGAACGGCAGCGCACCGATCGAGACCGCGGCGAGATCGCAGGGAATGAACTCGGAACGGTTCCCCAGGACCATGCCGATCCTGTCGCCACGCCTGATGCCGAGCGAGTCGAGGCCGCCGGCGATACGACGGACCCGAGCGGCGAGATCGCTCCAGCTGAGCTCGACCCCTTCGTCCTCGGACCGGATCGCGAGGTTGTCTCCCCGCCGGGAAGCCGTGGCGAGAAAGGCTTCGTAGAGGTTGGGAAACTCGGGTTCGATTCCGGGCCCGCCACTGAACTCGGTCAATGCCTGCGATGTCTCCACGCTCGCTCCTCCTGTCGGTCTCTCCTCAAAGACGCTGCGTGCCGAAATCTACCTGAGATTGAAACCCTCGCCGGTGAGTCGGGTGACGTCGTTGCTCAGTCCCAGCAGGAAAAGCCCGATCACCAAGGCGAAACCGATCAGTCCGGCGCGTTCCATCACCGCGAACGGCACCGGCCTCCCTCGCACCTTCTCGACGATGCTCCAGAAGATGTGCCCCCCGTCGAGCGGCAGGAACGGAAAGAGGTTGATCACGCCGAGCGAGAGGCTGATCAGGGCGATCAGCGTGAAGGCCTGGCGGGCGCCGACGTCGATCGCCTGACGGGTCACCTCGTAGCTGCCGGCGACCCCGGACAGCTCCTTGCGTTGATCGGCTTGATAGAGCTGCGCCAAGGTGGTGACCGTCTTCGAGGTCACGAACCACATGAAGTCCAACGAGGTCCCGGCCGCCCCGATCACCCCGGGATCCACCGGTTCCAGGCCGAAGGCGAAGCCGAGCCGAGCCCGTTCCGCGGCGGCGTCGTAGACGGGCGTGATCGCCAGCTTCTCGACCTTGCCGTCGCGCTCGACCTCGATCACCGCGGGCGTGCTGGCCTTGCAGCCGTCGACCTGGCGTCCCGCGCAGCGGTGGGAGGCGATCTGGTCGGCCATCTTCTCCTGGCTCGCGGAGACCCCGTCCACCGCGACGATCCGATCTCCGGGCTGAAGCTTGCCGGCGGCCGGGGTTCCCGGCATCACCTGGTCGATCTGGGAGCTGGCCTGCTGCATGCCCAGGGCCAGCACGAAGAGGATGAGGAAGGCGATCGCGAGATTGACGGCGGGACCGGCGCCGATCACGACGATCCGCTTCCAGACCGGCTGTCGGTAGTAGCCACGCGGGGCGATGTCCGGCGGCAGCTCCTCGTCCGGGTTCATCCCGGTGATCCGCACGAAGCCGCCGAGCGGGACGGCCCCCACCCCGTACTCCGTCTCGCCGCGCTTGATCGCGAAGAGCTTCGGCGGGAAGAAGAGATAGAACTTCTCGACCCGCATCCCGACCGCCTTCGCGGCCACGAAATGGCCGGCCTCGTGGAGGATGATGAGGGCGCTGAACGCCAGGAAGGCAAGAAGGAAGCTCACTTGGTGCTCAACCCCGCAATAAGCTCATCGGAGCGCTCGCGCGCGGCTTCGTCCACCGCGAAGAGCTCGTTGAAGTCCCGGGCGGGCCCGGAGCCGATGTCTTCCATGGTCCGCGCGATCACGTCGGGAATGGCGGCGAACTCGATCCGACCTTCGAGGAAGGCCGCGACCGCGACCTCGTCGGCGGCGTTGAGGATGCAAGGCGTGATCCCTCCCTCTTCCCCGGCCTGGCGGGCCAGAGCGAGGCAGCGGAACGTCTCCGGATCCGGCTCCTCGAAGGTCAGGGAGCCGACCTTGGCGAGATCGAGGCGTTCGACCGGGACCTCGAGGCGGCGCGGCCAATTCAGGGCGTAGGCGATCGGCACCCGCATGTCCGGATAGCCGAGGTGGGCCAGGGTGGCGCCGTCTTTGAGATCGATCATCGAGTGGACGATCGACTGAGGGTGGACCACGACCGCGATCCGGTCCCATCCCACGCCGAACAGGTGCTGCGCTTCGATCATCTCGAAGCCCTTGTTCATCAGCGTCGCGGAGTCGATGGTGATGCGGCCGCCCATCGCCCAGGTCGGATGGTCGAGCGCCTGCTCGACGGTGATCCCATCGAGGTCGCGGCGGCCCCGGAACGGCCCCCCCGAGGCAGTCAGGACGATCCGTTCGACCGATCCGTCCTCCTCCCCGGCAAGAAGCTGGAAGAGGGCGGAATGCTCGGAATCCACGGGAAGCAGCTTGGCGCCGGTCGCGCGGGAGAGCTCCATCACCAGTTCGCCGCCGATCACCAGGCTCTCCTTGTTGGCCAAGCCGACGTCGATGCCGGCCGTGAGCGCGGCGATCGTCGGTCCGAGGCCGGCGGCACCGACGACGCCGTTCAGCACGAAGTCCGGTTCGGTCGCGCCGATCAGCTCCACCGCCGCCGCATCGCCCGAGAGCACGGTGCCCTCGAACTCGCCACGGGCGAGCTCGGCCGCCTCGGGGTCGGCCACGGCGATGACATCCACCCCGCAACCGCGTGCCTGTGCGACGGCGCATTCCCAATCCCGGCCCACGGCCAGCCCGGCCACCGCGAGGTCTCCGGCGGCCGTGATTATCTCCAGGGCCTGGGTTCCTATCGAGCCGGATGAGCCCAGCACCGTAACCCGCTTCATCGGTTTGGCTTCATCGGTTTGGCACGCCTCTGCTTCCTGGGATCGAAATCTCGGTCTGCCTCAGTAGACGAGGGCGACCGAGACGTAGTAGCCCACGACCACGGTGAAGAACACCGCGTCGAGCCTGTCCAGCAGGCCACCGTGGGGTCCAAACAGGCTACCGGTGTCCTTCGCTCCGAGATCCCGCTTGATCATCGACTCGAACAGATCCCCGACCGGTGCCGCCATCGCGACCGCCGCGCCGAGGATCAAGGCTTCCGTCCCCGAGAGCCAGTCTTGGTACAGGCCGGCGCACCAGACCCCGAGCATCCCGAGCAACACGCCGCCGACCAGGCCCTCGATCGTCTTGTTCGGCGAAAGGCTGGGCGCCAGCTTGTGGGCCCCGAACATCCGGCCCACCGCATAGGCGCCGGTGTCGGCGACGAAGGTCCCGACCAACACGTTGATCAGCAGGGCACCGCCGTGGTCCGGCAGCTCTCGCAGCAGGACCGCATGAGCGAGCGGGATCCCGATCCAGAACAGGCCAAGGGTCGTGATCGCGATCGATCCGGTGATGTTCCGCCTGTCCTCCCGGGCGGCCGCGAACACGAAGATCACCAGGAACGGAAGCGCCATCATCATGAGGACGTTGAAGGCGGTGCCGAAGAGGGCCGCGGCGATGATCCCGGCGAGGCTCAGGTAGGCGGCCCACTGCAGCGGCCGGGCGGGGGCCGCCATCTGGAAGAACTCCCGCAGGCCGATCACTCCGAACCCGACCAGAGCCGCGGCGAAGATCGGGCCGCCGGCGATCACGATCGCCAGGGCCAGCGCGGCCCACGGCAGGGCGACCAGGATTCGCTTGGCGGTCTCTCCCCTCACGAACCCGCCCGGCTGCCGAAGCGGCGCTGCCGCTGCCCGTACTCCTCGAGTGACGCGGCGAAGGCCTCCTTGGAGAAGTCCGGCCACAGCTCATCCCGGAAGACGAACTCGGAGTAGGCGCACTGCCAAAGCAGGTAGTTCGAGATCC